>CAZFQH010000044.1:0-10999 GCA_964520805.1 uncultured Acidobacteriota bacterium
CCGCCAGGCCGAGGCGCGCCTGAAGGAGCAGAAGTCAGCGGTCAGCGGCCCGAAGTCAGCGGCTGAGAACGAGCGGCTCCTCCACGAACTGCAAATCCACCAGATCGAACTCGAGCTGCAGAACGACGAACTCCAAAAAAACGCTGCACGATCTGGAAACCATGTCGGCGCGCTACACCGATCTCTACGACTTCGCCCCCGTGGGCCACGTCACGCTCGACCGCGACGGCCAAATCACCCAGGCCAACCTCGCCGCAGCCAGCCTGCTCGGCCCCGAGCGCGCCCGGCTGACCGGCAAGCGCTTCGCGCCGTTCGTGGCCGAGGCCGATCGGCCTGGCTTCAACGAGTGTCTGCGGCAGGTGTGGGCGGGCGAGGTGCCGCAAACCTGCGTGGTGGAGCTGGAGACAATCGACCCGCCGCGCACCGTGCAGATCGTGGCCGCGCTTTCCACCGATGAGCTGGAATGTAGGCTGGTGGTGGAAGACATCACCGAGCGCAAGCTGGCGCAGGCGGCGTTGCAGGAAAGCCATGTTCGGCTGAACGAAGCACAGGCCTTAGCAAAAATAGGAAGCTGGTCCTATTGTCTATCCGACCAAAGCATCGAATGGTCTGACCAGATGTTCGACCTCTTTCCCCAGAGCAGAGAGGATGGTCCGCCGTCTTATAAAAGTCTTTACTCGTCGATACACCCTCAGGATCGCGCGCACTGGAAAAATGCAGTCGATGCTTGCTCAAAGAGCGGCGAAAAATACAAAACCCATTTTAGGAGCAGATTTCCAGACAAAATAATTTGGATCGAAGCAATTGGGCAGGCAATTCGAGACAAAGATAGCCAGATAGTAAGGCAATACGGCACCTGTCAGAACATCACCGAGCGCAAGCAGGCGCAGGAGGCGTTGCGCCGGAGCACGCTGTTGCTCGAAGCCTCGCAGTCCATCGCCCAGACGGGTGGCTGGGAATTGGACCTCGGCACCAACCAACTTTTCTGGACGGCGGAGACCTACCGCATCCTCGACACCTCGCCGGAGGAGTTCAACCCGACGGTGGAGGCCGTCGTCGGCTATTTCCTGCCGGAGTCGCGCCGGATTATCTCCGCGGCCTTGCAGGCGGCGATGGGGCGCGGGGAAGGCTATGACCTCGTGCTGGAAACCCTGACCACCAAGGGCCGCCGGATCGACGTGCGCACCACCTGCGCGGTGACGCTCCACGAAGGCCGCCCGGTGAGACTGACCGGGATCTTCCAGGGACATCACCAAGCAACAGGAGCTGGAAGCGCAATTGCGGCAGGCGCAGAAAATGGAGGCCATCGGCACCCTTGCCGGCGGCATCGCGCACGATTTCATTTCATCGCGAACCCTGGAAAGAGAATCCGGTTCCATCCCGTGAAATGTACCTCGGGCGGGGGTGAGGTCGAATCCGCGCAGGTGAGATAATTTATTCATGGCCGATCATCGATCGCTTCCCCTTACCGACCTCTCCGAAGAGGAAAAGCTCTTCCGGGACACCGTCCGCAGCTTCGCGCACGAGGAGATCCGCCCGCTCGTGTCCCAAATGGACCACGACGCGAAGATGCCGCGGGATCTGATCGACGCCTGCTTCGAACTCGGACTGATGGGCATCGAGATTCCGGAGTCTTTCGGGGGGGCTGGTTCCACCTTCTTCATGTCGGTTCTGGTGGTCGAGGAACTGGCCCGGGTCGACGCGTCCGTCGCGGTTCTGGTCGACGTTCAGAACACCCTCTTCAACAACGCTCTGCTCCGCTGGGGCACCGAGGCGCAGAAAGCGAAATACTTCCCGAACCTCGCGACCAAGTGGGTGGGCGCCTACGCGCTTTCCGAATCGGGATCGGGCTCGGACGCGTTCGCCCTCACCTGCAAGGCGATCGACCGGGGCGATCACTACGAACTGAGCGGCCAGAAGCTCTGGATCACGAACGCCATGGAGGCGGAGCTGTTCATCGTGATCGCGAACGCCGATCCCAGCAAGGGCTACAAGGGCATCACCGCCTTCCTGGTCGAGAAGGGGACCTCCGGGTTCACCATCGGCAAGAAGGAGGACAAGCTGGGTATTCGCGCCTCGTCCACCTGCGAGTTGATCTTCGACGGCTGCAAGATCCCGAAAGAGAATGTGCTGGGCGAAGTCGGCAAGGGCTACAAGATCGCCATCGAAACCTTGAACGAGGGCCGCATTGGCATTGCCGCTCAAATGGTGGGGGTGGCCCAGGGGGCGTATGAGCACGCCCTCAAGTACGCCCAGGAGCGGAAACAGTTCGGGAAGGAGATCGCCGAGTTCCAGGCGGTTCAGTTCGAACTCTCCAACATGGCCATGCAGATCGAGGCGTCGCGCCTGCTGACTTACAACGCGGCCCGCCTTCGCGATACCGGCGCCGGCTTCATCAAGGAGGCGGCCATGGCGAAGCTCTTCGCCTCCCGCACCGCGGAATACGTGGCCAGCAAGGCCATCGAGGTCTTCGGCGGCAACGGCTTCACCAAGGAGTACCCGGTGGAGAAGTACTACCGCGACCAGAAGGTCGGCCAGATCTACGAGGGCACGTCGAACATGCAGCTCATGGTCATCGCCAAACAAATCCTCGGCAAGATGACGACATGAGCCAGCTACTCTCCCTTTCAACCACCGACCTCCTCGACCGTTTCGGCTCGCAGAACCCCACTCCGGGCGGAGGCTCGGCCGCCGCACTGGCCGGAGCCCTCGCCGCTTCGCTGGTTGAGATGGTGGCGGGCCTCCCGAAAACCCGCACCGGATCGGACGACGAGCGCGAAAAACTCGGCGCCGCGAAAGAAGCCGCGGCAAAGGCCGGTCGGCGCCTGCGGGAACTCGTCGACCTCGATACCGAGGCCTATAACGCCGTGACGAGCGCCTATCGGCTGCCCAAGGCCACCGAAGAGGAGAAGGCCGCAAGAAGCGCTTCCATCAAGGCCGCGATGCGCCAGGCGACCGAGGTTCCGCTCGAGACCTGCGAACGCGCTTCTGAAGTTCTTCGTGCCGCGGCCCAGACCCTGGCCCACGGAAATCCGAATGCCGCGAGCGACGCGCGCACCGCCATCGCCCTCTGCCGTGCGGCTCTGGATGCCGGTGCGGAAAACGTGCGAGCCAACGTCGCCTCCCCTTCGATCGCGGCGGAGAGCCCCTTGATCCTGGCCCGCCTCGAAGCCATCCGCGCCCCTCTCGAATCGATGCTCGCGAACCCGAGCCGAAAGTAGGTCCTCGATGATCCGTTTCCGCTACGCCCTTTTCACCGGGGCGATTGCCCTCGCCTCCTTCACCTCTTCCTCCGCTCAGGACATGGCCATCAAACCCAAAACCGCCGCCGAAGCCAAGGCCTTCACCGACAAAGTCGAAAAGGAACTGCTCCTCCTCGCGAACACGGCCTCCCGCGCCGACTGGGTGATGTCGACCAACATCACTCACGACACCGAAGCGATGGCCCAGGACGCTTCTCAGCGGTTTACCGAAGCCGCAGTCACCGCGGCCAAGAAGGCGGCAGCGTTTGATGGAGTGAAGACGGCTCCCGAGGTCGCGCGCAAACTCAAGCTGCTGAAGGTCGCTCTGGTGACGCCGGCGCCCGCCGGGGCCAAAGAAAGCGGAGAAATAGCCGGACTGAAGACCCGGCTCGAAGGCACTTACGGCAAAGGGAAGTACACGCGAAAGACAAAGGACGGCAAGGAAGAGACGCTCGACCTCGGCGAGCTGTCGAACATCCTGGTCAAATCCCGCGATCCGAAAGAACTTGAAGAAGCCTGGACCGGCTGGCACAGCATCGCGAAGCCGATGAAGAAAGACTTCATCCGCTTCGTCGAACTGCAGAACAAGGGCGCGCGCGAGCTCGGATTCAAGGACACGGGCGCCCTCTGGCGCTCCAAGTACGACATGGCTCCCGACGCCTTCGCGAAAGAAGTAGATCGGCTCTGGGAGCAAGTGAAGCCTCTCTACCTCTCCCTCCACACCTACGTGCGCAAGCGTCTCCGCGAGACCTATGGGCCGGCCGTGGTTCCGGAGAAGGGGCCCATCCCCGCCCACCTTCTGGGCAACATGTGGGCCCAGCAGTGGGGCAACATCGAACCCTTGGTCGCCCAAAAGGACGGGGACCCAGGCTTCGACCTGACCGCTCGTCTCCAGGAAAAGAAGATCGACGAACTCGAGATGGTTCGCTATGGCGAACGTTTCTTCACCTCCCTCGGTTTCGATCCGCTGCCGAAGACGTTCTGGGAGCGGTCCCTGTTCGTGAAGCCGAAAGACCGAGAGGTGGTTTGTCACGCGAGTGCGTGGGATGTGGACAACGTGGACGATCTCCGCATCAAAATGTGCATCGAGATCAACGCGGAGGACTTCTCCACCATCCACCACGAACTCGGCCACAACTTCTATCAGCGCGCCTACAACCAGAAGCCGTTCCTGTTCCGCGACAGCGCCAATGACGGCTTTCACGAAGCGATCGGCGACACGATCGCTCTCTCCATCACCCCGTCGTACCTGAAGAAGCTCGGCCTTATCGACCAGGAACCGCCCGCTTCGAAAGACATCGGCCTTCTGTTGCGCATGGCCCTCGACAAGATCGCCTTCCTGCCCTTTGGTCTGCTCGTCGATCAGTACCGCTGGAAGATCTTTTCGGGCGAAATCACGCCGGACAAATACAACCAGGCGTGGTGGGATCTGCGGCTCAAGTATCAAGGAGTGGCGCCGCCCTCACCCCGCACCGAAGACGACTTCGACGCCGCGGCCAAGTATCACGTAGCCGCGAACGTGCCCTATACCCGCTACTTCCTCGCCCACATCCAGCAGTTCCAGTTCCACCGCGCGTTGTGTCAGGCTGCGGGGCAAACCGGACCGCTCAACCGTTGCTCGATCTATGACTCGAAGGAAGCGGGCGCGCGGCTTGCGGCCATGTTGAGCCTCGGCGTCTCAAAGCCCTGGCCGGATGCGATGGAAGCCCTCACGGGTTCCCGCCAGATGGACGCCACCGCGATCCTTGATTACTTTGCCCCGCTGCAGAAATGGCTGGATGAACAGAACCGGGGCCTGACCCCGGGCTGGTAGGCCCCTACTCAAAACCGGCGCGGAACGCCTCGTCCGCGACACCGCTTCCGGTTTCGGACGAACCCCGGCCCAGGGCTTCCCGGGCGACGCGCAGCCCGCCCTGAAGTCGGGAAAGGCATGCCCGCTCGATGCCCTCGAAGTCGTCCATCGAGCCATCGTAGCTCTCGGCCCACAGCAGCGAGTGATCCTGGGCGCGAGTGAGAGTGATACTCACCCGCACCCGCGACTCGCCTCCTGAAGCGCCCGGCAATCCGGTCGAAGCCAAAGGACGCCCCCCGGGCGTCAGCTGCGGCGGCCGGACCGCGGCTACGGGTGCCACGTCGGAGACCTCCACCAGCATCCGATAGCCGCGCCGAGGCAGGGTCTGAATGTAGCGGGGAGCCTCCGCTCGGTCGCCGAGGGCCGACCGCACTTCCTTCACGCAATGATTGAGGCCCTGCTCGACATCGACGTCGATGTGCCCTGGCCAGAGTTCACTCGTGAGTTTGTGGCGGGTCACGAGTTGCCGAGAGCGTTCCAGGAGCATTCGCAAGACCTGCATCGGCTGATGGCGAAGATGAATGAGCCGCCCTTCCCGCCGGAGCTCGAGGGTACGCGTGTCGAGTTCAAATAAGCCGAACCTCAGCAGGCGGTCGTTCAATGGAAGCCTCGCCCGTGCGGGCTCCGCCTCTCCAACCTCTTGGAGCGCCGATACAGCGGCGGCGATTTCCGAGCGGTGAGCCTGAAAGTGATTCACCGAGGCCTCGGATCTCCACCATTGACGGAGCCTGCGCCACGCACGTGCGTATCACGGAGAGATTGAACACGTGGAAACACATCTCTCGTGGCTCTCGGCCTTCTGCCCGCAACCCTTCAGGAAAAACTGAAGCGGTTCGGGATCGTCCCCGTCTCATCCCGAGGCAAACAAAACCCAATTGGAGGAAGTTCACAAATGACCAAACGCTTACTCGCTCTCGCCTGCCTGCTGGCCGGGGCCGGCGCCGTAGTCGAGCAACATCGCCGGGGTCAAGAATCAGCTCCTGATCGGGAACGCGAATCGCCTGCGGGGCGGCATCGACCACTGCAACGCCGGAACCGGCGAGCGCGAGAACGCCAACTACATCGATTCAATCAAGGACTACGGCTTCGATCTCGGCGGTCCGATTCTCAAGGACAAGCTGTGGTTCTATGGAACGTACGGCAAGCAGGACATCAAGCTGTGCGGTCTGGCCGGGAGCCCCGACGACACCCTGCTGCCCTCTTACAACTTCAAGCTCAACTGGCAGGCGAGTTCCAACACCATGGTCTCGGCGTACTACTTCCTCGGCAGCAAGCAGAAGCTCGGCCGCAGCCCGGGCACCGGCTACACTGGACCGACAACTTCGACGGCACGCCGGTGAGCGGCAATCCGGGCACCGCGGGCTCCGGAAACCCCTCCCGTCAGGACATCGCGGGTCTTGAGGACGGCGGCCAGGTCTCCGTCTTGGGCGGCGGTTCCGGCAAGGCGGCCTTCTACTCCTCGTTCAAGTGGCAGATCTTCGCGTCTGCGGGTGTCGAACTGCCGGCGAGCCTCGATCTGTCGGCCTCGTTCTTCGGTCGTCAGGGCGGATTGCTTCCGGTGATCCTGCGCGTGGGTGCGGGCGCTGACGGCACCCTCAATGCCCTCGCGACCGGTGCGGTCGATCGCGAACGCTACGCCACGCTTACCAATCTCGATCTCCGGCTCGCCCGGAACTCGAAGATCGGGCGTTTGACCCTGACTCCGTCGATCGAGCTGTTCAACGTGTTCAACACCGACATTACGCTCGGCGTCTTCCGGCAGGCGACCTCGGCGAATTTCCGCCGCATTGACGACCTGGTGTCGCCCCGCATCCTCCGCATCGGAGCGCGCCTCAGCTTCTAGCCCCTCGGGGTTGTTCAGAGGGGTCGGCCCATCGTGGGCCGGCCCCTTTTTCTTTTCTTTACGGGCACGGATCGTCCTTTTTCCGCGGAGGGACCTCGGCGAGCCGCGGACGAAGGCCGGACCCGCCGCAAGGGATCGATGCGCCTTCCAAGCGATAATCGCCCTCATGTCAACCAAACGGATCGAATCGGTGGTCGCGGAAAGCCTCGAGATCAAGAGGAGTTTCTTCGCGGCCCGGGGCGCGGACATCGTGGCCCTCGCCGACCTCATCGCCTTGCGGGTGCGGGCGGGAGGAAAAGTCCTCGTGTTCGGCAACGGCGGGTCCGCGGCGGATGCTCAACACTTCGCGGGCGAACTGGTGGGCCGTTTCACCAAGGAAGGCCCGCCCATTCCCGCACTCGCCCTCACCACTGATTCGTCGATCATGACCGCGGTCGGCAATGACTACGGTTATGAATACGTCTTCAAACGTCAGTTGGAAGCCCACGCCCGTCCTCAGGACATCGCGATCGGCATCAGCACCTCCGGCAACTCTAAGAATGTGATCGAAGCGCTGCAGGTGGCGAAAGAACGCGGCCTGCTCACCGTCGCCATGACCGGCGAGGGCGGGGGCAAACTGGCCGCGCTGGTCGATCACCTCTTCGCGGCTCCATCGAAGGACACCCCGCGGATCCAGGAAGTCCATCACCTGATGAACCACGTCCTGTGCGAGTTGCTGGAAGAGCGGCTTCGCTGATGAAGGGACGGGCCACGGGAGGCCGTCCTAAGACCAAGCCTCTCGAACTTGGAGGCGTGCGGACGTATCCACTCGCTTCGAGAGCCAGCAAAGTCAGCGTAGCGGACTTCGCGAAACCCCACCGGAGGGGCGACGGCCTGGCACGTTTCGTGACCAGCCTGCCGAAGATTCTTGCCGCTGATCAACTGCGCGAAGTCGCCGCGCGGGTCGTTTCCGGCCGCGAGAAGCAGCGGCCTCTCATCTGGGGAATGGGAGCGCACGTCCTGAAAGTTGGTCTCGCCCCCGTGGTGATCGACCTCATGGAGCGCGGCTTCATCACCGCAATCGCCCTCAATGGCGCGGGCATCGTCCATGACTTCGAGACCGCGATCGCCGGGCAGACCTCGGAAGAGGTTGACGCGGTTCTTGGGAGCGGGCAGTTCGGCATGGCGCAGGAGACCGGCGAGGAGATCAATCGCGCGATTGTGGAGGGCGATCGGGACGGCCTTGGCCTTGGCGGATCGGTGGGCCGGTACATCTCTCACCGGCGCGGAACCCGTTTCCGAAAATTCTCCGTGCTGGCTGCGGCCTATCGTCTCCAGATTCCCGCCACCGTCCACGTGGCAATCGGCACCGACATCGTCCACATGCACCCCTCCTGTGATCCCGGCGCGGTCGGAAGAGCCTCTCACCTCGATTTCCGGATCCTGGCCGCCGAGGTGGCAAAGCTCCGGGGTGGCGGGGTTTATCTCAATATCGGTTCGGCGGTCCTCCTGCCGGAGGTGTTCCTGAAGGCCGTCACCCTGGCTCGAAACCTGGGCCATCGGCTCGAGGACTTTACGACCGCAAACTTAGATTTCATACAGAGTTACCGTCCGAATACGAACGTCGTTCGGCGGCCCACCCAGGGCGTCGGTCGGGGGTTTTCCCTGACCGGACATCACGAGATTCTGATCCCCCTGCTCGCGGCTCTGCTGGTCGAGGCGGATCAGCGAGCCTAGATCAGCCTAGATCCGAGGAAGCGGGACCGTCCGGGGTCGGGCCGCTTGCGTCTTACTGATTTGAGGCCCTTCGGTCCCTCTCGCTAGTATTTGGACTCGCCCGCCTCGAAATTCCGAAACAGATCTTTCATTACGGACAGGAGCCCCTCTCCCACACAGGCTCCTAGCCCCCCTCGAAATTCCGAAACAAACCAGTCATTACGGACAGGAGCCTCTCTCCCACTCAGGCTCCTGGCGTTCAGACTTCAAAAAGGAAAACCCCAAATGTTCATGCGCATGTTCCTGTTTCTGATGACCAACGTCGCGGTCGTGGTCACGATCTCGATCATCCTCAGCCTGTTCGGGATCCGCCCCGATGACGGCCTCGTACCCATGGCCATCTTCTGCTTCATCTGGGGCATGGGGGGCGCCTTCATCTCCCTCGCCATCTCGCGCTGGATGGCCAAGCGAGCGATGGGTGTGAAACTCGTTGATGGCAACACCGGCAACGCAGAGGCCGATTGGCTGTTCCGCACCGTGGAACGTATGGCTCAGCAGGCGAATCTGCCCACGCCCGAGGTCGGCATCTACGAGTCGCCCGAGATCAACGCCTTCGCCACCGGTCCCTCGAAGAAGCGGAGCCTGGTCGCGGTTTCGACCGGCATCCTGCGGTCGATGAAGCGGAACGAGCTGGAGGCGGTTCTGGCTCACGAGGTTTCCCACATCGGGAATGGGGACATGGTCACCATGACCCTGCTTCAGGGCGTGATGAACGCCTTCGTGATGTTCATCTCCCGAATCATCGCTTCCGTGGTCGCCGGCAACGCGCGCGATGAGCGTGGGTCTTCGATGATGTACTTCGGTGTGCGCGTGGTGGCCGAGATCGTCCTCGGCATCGCGGGCTCGATCATCACCGCCTGGTTCTCTCGGCACCGTGAATTCCGCGCCGACGCGGGGGGCGCCGCGCTTGCGGGAACGTCGAACATGGTCGCGGCTCTCGAACGACTGGCCGCAGGACCGCAGGGCGTGGATCCGCGCGCCCCGGCCCTCGCGAGCTTCAAGATCTCGGGCGGTGCCCGCGGCTTCATGGCTCTCTTTTCCACCCATCCTCCTCTGGAAGATCGAATTCAGGCATTGCGCAACCGCTAAACCGAAGCGAGAATCTGTCCCCGCGACGTCGGAGTCGCCTGAAGGAGGAGTGCCGCCATGGTCGACCTGAAGGGTTTCATCAAGAGCCAGCTGCTGGACATCATCCAGTGGCAGGACGATTCCCGGGACACCGTTTCCTGGCTCTTCCCCGATGAAGACAAGGAAATCAAGAACGGCGCGCAGCTCATCGTGCGCGAGTCGCAGCTCGCCCAGTTTGTCTACCTGGGCCAGTACGGCGACACGTTTTTCCCCGGCAAGCACACCCTCGTTACCGACAACATCCCGGTGTTGTCGACGCTCAAGGGCTGGAAGTATGGCTTCGAGTCGCCCTTCAAGGCCGACGTTTACTTCGTCAACACCCGCCTCTTCGCCGGCAACAAGTGGGGCACCGCCAACCCCATCATGATGCGCGACCCGGACTTCGGAATCGTGCGCGTCCGCGCCTATGGCACCTATGACTTCCGCGTGGCCGACCCGAAGGTCTTCCTGAAGGAAGTGGCGGGCACCGACCACAATTTCCGGCTCGATGAGTTCGCCGACACCATGCGCTCGCGCCTGGTGTCGATGTTCTCGGACGCGTTAGGCACGGCCAAGATCCCCGTGGTGGGTCTGGTCGGCCGCTATGGTGAACTGGGCGACGCCCTTCTGAACGTCATCAACCCAACCATCAGGCAGAAGTACGGTCTCGAACTCGGCTCTTTCATCATCGAGAACGTCTCGGTGCCCCCGGAAGTCGAACAGGCGATCGACAAGCGCGCGGCCATGTCGACCCTCGGAAATCTCAACGACTACGTCAAGTACCAGATGGGTCAGTCGGTGGTGCAGCCGGGCGGCGGCGCCGCCGGCGGCCCTATGGAGATGGCAATGGGATTCGCCATGGCCCAGCAGATGATGCAGGGCATGGCCGCACCCGGCACGGGCCCGGGTGCTGGAGCGTTTCCGGTTCAAGGAGCCCTCCCGGCCGTCCCCGCCTTGGCGCCTGGCGCCGGACTTCCCGAACTCCTCGGACCGGCCGAGGCCGCGAAGATTCTCGGCGTTTCCGAGGCCGACGTCCTCGCCACCATCGCCGCGGGCGACCTCAAGGCCAAGAAGATCGGCTCGCAGTTCCGGATCACCCGCGCCGCCCTCGACGAGTTCCTTAAGTGAAACTGGGGGGAGGCTGCACGCGACCCCCTCGCTAGCGGCTAGTCTTTTCCGGCTCAGGGTTCTATCTTGAAC
>CAZFQH010000044.1:11009-15070 GCA_964520805.1 uncultured Acidobacteriota bacterium
CGCCTGCCCCGCGTGCGGGGCGGAGGCGACGTGGAACCCCGGGAAAAACGCCCTGATTTGCGGATTCTGCGGTACCGAATCGGCGGCGCAACTGAAGGCCCAAGGCGAGATCATCGAACACGATCTCCGGCAGACCCTGGCTTCGCTCAAGGGACGTGAAACCGGGCTGGCCCGAGAGGCCATCGAAGTGAAGTGCCAGAGCTGCCAGGCGATCTCGTCTTTCGAGCCAAGCCGCGTAGCCCAAAACTGCGAGTTTTGCGGCTCAGCCGCGCTCGTTCCCTATAAGGACGTGAACGAACTCATCCGGCCTGAGAGCCTGCTGCCGATGAAGGTGTCGGAGACGAAGGTGCGCGAGGAAATGCGGCGCTGGTACGGATCACGCTGGTTCGCTCCCAACGCCCTGGGTGCGAAGGCCATGACCGACACCCTGCGCGGCCTCTACGTTCCGTACTGGACGTTCGACGCGAAGGTTCACGCGGCGTGGACGGCGGAATCCGGCACCTACTACTACACCACGGAGAGTTACACCGAGAACGGGCAGCGCAAGACCCGACAAGTCCAGCACACTCAGTGGAGCCCCGCCGCCGGAGAGCTCGATCACTTCTTCGACGACGAGCTAATCTGCGGATCGAAGGGAGTGCATCCGAAGTTGCTTCGCGAAGTCGAACCTTTCCCGACCAAGGAAGCGGCGCCGTACGACCCGGGTTACCTCGCGGGGTTCGTGGTCGAGCGCTATCAGATCGACCTGGGCACGGCGTCCCAGACTTCGCGCTCCGTTATGGAACAGCAGACGGACGCGCGGTGCGCGGGGCAGGTGCCGGGCGACACTCACCGCAACCTGCAGACCCGGCAGAACTACTCCGCCCAGACCTTCAAACATGTCCTCGCGCCGATCTGGCTGCTCACCTATGCGTATCACGGCAAGCCCTATCAGGTCGTGGTGAACGGCTACACCGGGAAAATCGCGGGAGAACATCCGCTTTCCTGGGTGAAGATCTTCTTCGCGGTGGTGGCCGTGGTGGTGGCCGCGGTGGTCGTGATCTCCGTTCTCGGATCGAATTGAACTGGTAACAGAAGGGCACTCACAAGGGGTCCCTACGGTTCCGAATCGCTACGGTTCCGGGTTGCGCATTCGGTCGGACATCGAGGGGCGTTTCTGCGATGAAGAGAAGGCGGCGGCCGCGGCCTGCACACTCACCCGCTGGGCCGCGATCGGGGCGCCGCCGTTAACCAGGAGTCGGGCCACGCTTACTTCGGGACGGACATAGAGCTGGTCTTTCTCTTTGAAGGCGAAAAACGCCACCGTGCCTTTTTCGAATGAAATCTTCGCGTCGAAGAGTTTCTGCTTCAAAAGGATAGTGGTGAGCCGCGCCGCCGAGGCCTTGGTGTGCATGGCGAAAAGGGTGGTCCAGGCGATTTCGCGGGCCTCGCTCTCGGCGAAAGAAACGGGCACAAACCGCGGACGCGCCTCGAGACCCACGCGGTCCGGCGTCCAGTTCCATAAGGCAGAGTGAAAAGCCGCGGTGAGCGCGCCAAAAGCCTGATCGCCGGCCTCGGAAGTCAACAGGCGCCACGCCGGGACGTAAACAAAAGGACCTCGGGGCGAAAAGCCCGAAGGAGGCGATTGCGGGAACAGTGCAGTCGCATAGTCCTCGAGAGAGCGAATCGGGGGCGTCCCCTTGATCTCGATCTCGAAAGGGAATCGCCAGACGGGAAGAAGGGCGGTGTCACGGGAGGGCGTCGTTCCCTCCTCGCGCTCGTAGTTCACGAGGGCGAGACCCTGGGGGGTTGGCTGAACACCTGCATGGCAGTTGCCGCAAACCGACACAAGGGCCTCGGAGGAGAGTTTCGGGTCGATGCCGCAATTCGGGCAGCGGGCAGGCACCACCGCGATGTGCCGGAAAGAAGCACCTGATGTACCCAGAGGGTCGTTGTCCTTACCCTGAGTGAAGGTGCTCCGCTCCTCGTCGCTCACATAGCCTGCGATCGTCGAGAAGCCGCCGTCGAAAAGAAGCGTCTCGTCGCCGCGGTCCAGAAGCGCGCGCACCAGGAAGTAGGGGCGATAGACCGTGGCCTCGAACGTAACCACCACCTGGCCCTGCTTCGAAACCGCCTCGAATCCCGCATCGAGATTCTGCCCTTTCCACTTTTCGAGTTCACGCCTGGAAGCGTCGGGCGTCACGCGGGGCAGAAACCGGCCGAGCTTCGGCAGGTCGGCGCTGAGCAGGGGACGAAAGACGGCGCGGCCGAGGCGCAGACCCACGTCACGCATATTGAAGCGCGCGGGGTCGTAGGCCGGGGAAGTCTGCTCTGCGATGTACGCGCGGAGGCGTGCGATCTTCGGACCATCCCCCTTGCGCCCCAGCACGGCCTGCACGACTTTCGCCACGGTGTGTCGATAGGGGACCTGGATGAGACGGCAGTCGATGATCCGGGCACTCTCCCGCAACTTCTTCTCGAACCGGCTCAAGAGCATGGAGACCATGATCTCGGGCGGAGGGTTGCCTTCGGGATCGCTGTGTTTTGCGATGAGGCTCGCACGCTGGGCGTCTGTGCGATACACCAGAAGCGTTTCGAGAATCGCCGAGGGCTCGTTGATCTGCGGAGGTTCGATGAAGATCTCTTCGCGCTCAGGAGCCTCCACGATCAGCAGGGAACGACAGTGTTCGCAGATGTGGCTGACCGTGGCATCCGTGGCCACGAAGGGGCCGCCGCAGTGGGGGCAAGAGAGCTGGACCTCGAACTCACGGACCCCGGTCGAGGGAGCGCTTGCCGTCGAGGCCGCGGATTTCCCCGCCGTCTTCGGACCGGCGGGGTCAGCGGCCGCTTTCCTGGCCGTCATGGCAGCGGAAGGCTACGGCCGCGCCTTGTAACGATCGTAGAGGCGCTGATGTTTGTTGTCGAGGGAGGTTTCCCGGCCGTCGATGATCACATTCGTGATGTTTGTTCGGTGATCGAGAATGTCGCCGTTGGTCAGAATCAGGGTCGCGGTCTTCCCCACCTCGATCGAACCGAGGCTCGACCCCACGCCGAGGATCTCGGCCGGAGCCAGAGTGATGGCGCGGATCGCCGCCTCACGAGGCAGTCCGTAGGCGTGGGCCATGGCGGCTTCAAACGGAAGGTTGCGGGTGTTGGAAGCGTCGTCGGTCACGATGGCGAACCGCACGCCCGCCTGGTGGAGGGTCGCGGCATTCGCATAGGCCGCATCGTATGGGTCACCCTCGCGGGACGGCACCTGGTCGACTCCGATGAGAACTGCGGTATCGCTCTTCTTCAGATCCTCCACGCAGCGCCACGCCTCCGCGGCGCCGGCGATGATGAGCTTCAGCTTGTTCTCGGAAGCGAACTTGATGGCGCCCTTGATATCGGCTTCCGCATTCGCGCGCATCACCACCGGGATCTTGCCCGAAGCGGCAAGAGCCAGGGCTTCCATCGGCAGGTCGACCTTCACTCCCGCACCCGCGAGAAGACCTTCGCCATAAGCGCGCGCCTCTTCGAGCAGACCCTTCAGCTTCAGCAGGTCCTTCTCCTGGTTCTTCTTCCGGTCCTGGACCCGCTGCTCGAACGTCTTGGGCTCCTGGTTTGGCGGACCCTGAGAGAAGTCGATCACCGGCGCCCCGGTCGGATAGCGCATGTGCATGGCGATCGGGCCTTTGACGGTGAGGGCACTGGGGGTGTCTCCCACCGTGCGAATGATCGCGCTCTGACCGGAGATCAGGCCTCCGCCCGGGGCCGAGAGAGCCGTCGTGATGCCGTAGGCGCGGGCTACCGGCAACAACTCGCTGTCCGGATGGAAGGCGACCCAGGCCCGGGCGTGGGGATTCACGTCGCCGGTTTCACTAGTGTCCACCGTCCCCGCGGCACCTTGGGTCACTTCGGCAAGACCGAGGGTGGTCAGGCCGTCAAAGAGGCCCGGGTAGACGGTTTTGCCGCGGCCATCGATAGTGCGGGCCCCTGCGGGCGCGGTCAAGCCGCTACCGACGGAGGTGATTTTGCCGTTCTGAATCACGATGGAGGCGTTGTCGAGATCGATGATCCGGCGCACGGCGACGTTCTTGAAG
>CAZFQH010000045.1:0-15018 GCA_964520805.1 uncultured Acidobacteriota bacterium
GGCAGAACGGGCCGCCGAGGCGGATCTACAACCCGAGTTCCCCGATCGGCAGGGGGGGCCAACTAGGGAACGAACGGCTCGGGCTCGGCCTTCCCGCGGTGGCACATCCCGCAGGTGATGACCGCTTCCTTCACCCGGGGCCCGAAGTAGTCGGCCTTCTTCGCCTTCATGTCGAGCACTAGTTTGATCATGCGGCGTCCGTCGGCCTTATGGGGACGCTCGTCCTTCTCGTACTGCTCGAGCACATGGCAGAACGTGCACTTCACGCCGAGCTGCTCGGTGAAGCCGTCCATCATCTTCTTGAGCTCGTCGTTGGTGATGGTCTTGGGAAGGACCTGGAGGTTCTTGTGTTCGGGACCCGCGAACCCGGGCACGCAGAGGAGGGTCAGGGCGACAAGGAGGCTGGAAGTGTTTCTGTTTCTCATTTGAGGTTTCTTGAAGTTGTTCCTTGGTGAATACGATCAACGGTGAGGGCGGCGCGGGGGCGGAAGTTTGCCTCGATATGGCTGGCGATCGCAAGAATCTCCTCGTCCGAGAGACGGCCTCCGAAGGCGGGCATGTCGGGAGCCTCCCCCTTCGTGATGACCTCGATCATGTTCCTCATGGTGTCTTCATCCCAGAATCGCTCCGTGGTGAGATCCTTGGGCTTGCTTTCGAGCTTGCCGATGTCCGGACCATCCGCCTTGCCGGTCAGGCCATGGCACGACGCACATTCGACCTGGTAGTCGCGCGCCGCTTTCAGAACCAGGCCCTCCTCGTACTGGGGTTTGCGGGGAAGGTCCCTGTCTTCATACAAGGCAAGGGCGCCAAGGCCGAACATGAAGCCGAAGAGCGCGGTGACCAGAGCGGCGCGCAGCTTCCACGTCGTGCGAAGTTCGGGCAGGATCATCAGAGTGCCCACGCCCAGAACAGGGAGCAGCGCGCTTTCGACCCACTGGAAACCGTGCACGTACTTGCCGAACTGGAACAGCCAGAGGAAGTACCACTCCGGCCGGGGGACGTAGTCGGTGTCGGCCGAGGCGGCGCGGGGCTCGAGAGGCGCCGGGAAATTCGCGGCCACGACCCAGGCCGCGATCGCGATGAGTCCGCAGGCGACGATCAGCCGGCGCCCCCCGGTGAGCGACGCCCTCTCGAGCGCCTGGCGGAAGCCGAGCAGGATCAGGATGACGAGGACCAGGGGCAGCGCCGCCACATGAAGCGCGTAGAAGCGCGGCAGAGTGGCCGCGCCGAAGGACGAACCGCCTCGAAGCATGTCGGCCTGCAGGCCTCCGACCAGGGGAACGGTTTCCACGATACCGAGGCGAACCGACGTTCCCCAGTAGGCGGGCTGATCCATGGGCAGCACGTACCCGGTGAAGCAGAAGGCGATCATCATCAGCAGCGACATCACGCCGAGACGAAACTCCCACCTTCGTTCCCGGTGCTCTTCCGTCACCAGGCCCGCGATCACCATCAGGAATGTCGCCACCACCACGCCGGACGCCAGGTGATAGTGCATGGCGCGAAGAAGGGCGCCGATGCCCCCTTGTTGCCGGAGGTACAAGACGCTCGCGAAGGCCTCGGCCTGGGAAGGAACGTAGGCCATGGCGAGACCGATGCCGCTGCCGATCAGCAGGCCGGTGAAGACAAAGGCACACAGGGCCGAAGCGCCGCGGAGCGCTCCGAGCCAGGCGAGGATCTTCGGACTGCTTTCGTCCTTCTCGGGCGTCATCAGGAAGCCAACGGCTCGGCGGTCGTGAGCCCGGGGCGGAACTTCACAAATCGAAGCTTCAGTCGATCCCCCTCGATCCTTGTCTCGAGCCGGTCCAGCGGACGAGGCGCCGGCCCGGTGGTGGGCTTCCCATCCTCATCGAAATCGCTTTTGTGACAGGGACAGGCGAATCCGCTCGACCCGCGCTGCACCAGACATCCCGTATGCGTGCAGATCGCGGAGACCGCTTCGACGGAATCGCCGCGCCGGCGCAGGTACACACTCTCGTCCACCACCGTCTTCTTCCAGCGGTCTGCGATCTCACGACGAAACCGCCTGGCCTTCCAGGGCCCATCCGTCACTTCCGCGGCGAGACCGAGGTCGATCCACTCGTCCGGGGCGCCTGGGCCTCGGCCCTTCGGCCTCGCGCCGAGCGCGAAGAAGAGGCCCGCGGGGATCGCCGAGAGGGCCGCGACAGCCGTCGCCACGGCCTGCCAGGACTTGAGGAGCGTCCGCCGGTCGATAAGCATGAGGGGCGAGGATATCTCCATGAGAGGAAGAGGATCGCCTGGCAGCGCGATCCAAAATGAAAAAAGCGAAGGGCGGCTACAGCCGCCCTTCGCAGATCGGAATCGGAGACGCGGCTACTGGTTCCCGCCGGCCGCCGACGTGGCAGGACCCATGTACTTGACGTTCTTGAACTTCATCTCGATGTCCACCTTCGTGACCGTCCGGTCCATGTTGGGCATCTCACCCTTGACCGTGCGGTGCACCGGCATCCACCACTTCCCGTTCTTCTCGAAGAGGTCGTCATAGACCATGGTGCCGAGAGGGATCTTCTTGTCGCCCATGGTCATGTAGAACTCGACGGGATAGTAGTTCGCGATGTAGCGGCCATCCTCGGTGCGGATATTGCGCTCCTGGTTGATCAGGAACTCGATCGGTCCGCCGAGCTTGCGGGTCAGCTTCTTCACTTCCTTCTTCTTGGGGTCGACGAGGTACCAGGAGCCCATCGCGGTGTCTCCCTCGATGCGCATCTCCACCATGCCGTCGGGACGATGGTTGTTGACCATCTTGAAGCCGGCCTTGCCCACGCCGTACTTGTCCTCGAAGTTCTCGTAGGCGCGGTGGGTGATGAACTGGGACATATAGGCCTTGGCTTCAGAACGAAGCTGCCCGTCGCACTTCTCGCAGTCGAAGTCGAGAATGAGGTTCTTGTCGACGCTCACCTTCGCCATCACCGCGGGCTTGCCCAGGTTGACGATCTCGAGATCCGCGGTCAGGCCGGGGAATCCGTTGTCCCAGATGTAGCGATTCAGGGACGCGGCCTTGAAGATGGCCCGGGCCTCGGGGTCGTCGGCGAGTTCCGCCGCCTTTGCGTTCGCCCGGTTCGCGAGATGGGGCTCGACCTCCGCCACCTTCTGGATCAGGTCACCCTGCAGCTTCGCCTTCTTGAGGCGCGACACCAGGGCGATGCCGCGCTTGCCCGTCAGGGTGTCGGTGTGGAAGTAGTCCATGCCCACGATGCCGACGCCCTTGGCGAAGTAGTACGTCTGGCTGGAGAGAGACTTGGTGGTTTCCCAGGAAAGGGTGGTCTTCAGGACTTCGAACGTACCCATGGGCGTTTCCAGCGTCTCCATCCCGTCGACGCGTGACGTCCATGTCTGCAGGCGCTTGGTTCGATCCGTCACACCCTCGGGCTGTTCGGACATGGGCTCGCTCCACTTGTAGTCCTTGCCGAAGACCTGATTGGCGCGAACGATGGAGACGGCCGGCTGGTAGGACAGGATCTGCCCGCCCGCCCGATTCTCGAAGCTCGAGTGCATCTGGATGCCGTTGGTCGGATCGTAGGTGTAGAGCTGGTAGCTGCCCTTGTTGTCGATGAGCTTGTAGGCGGCGGTGCGACCGGCGAAGTCGGTGCCCGCGAACGACCGGGTGCGGTCCTCGGTGCGCTTCGTGCCGTCCTGCATGATGTAGGACCACTCGTAGGTCCATTCGTCGGCCTGGAAGAACGGGAAGTAGGCGCCGATATCCGCGGTCACCGCCGTGCCCACCGACTTGCCGCCGACCTTCGCGGAGATGAGCTCACGATCGAACCGAAGGGTCTGACCGGCTTTGGGCGAATAGATCATGAACTCCTTCTTGACCGGACCGATGCCCTTGGCGAGCCAGGTGATGGAGGTGAAGGTCGAGCCGCCGGGATTGATGTACTTGAAGGTCGCTTTCAGGCAGTCCTTGAACTCGCCCGCGGGCGTCGAGATGGACTCGTACCCGTCGAGAACCACTTCGCTGCCGCGCACGCTGCCGTCGGAGATCTTGTGGGCGTTCTGGTAGGTCTTCCCGAACGCGTTCCGGGCGTTGTAGAACTCGAAGGGCGGGTCGTTGGTGACGAGGCCCTTGTCCTCTTCCTCGCCATAGTGAAGGTACTTGTCCGCCTCGATGCGGAAGATGTAGTACCAGCCCTTCTGGTCGATCAGCTTCTTGGCCTTCGTGCCGTCGGGCATGTCGACTTCACCCTTGATGGTGAAGGTCTTGGTCATGTAGTTGACCTGCCCGTCCGGCTGGTAGTTGTGGAACTGATAGGTCCACGAGTCTCCCTCCCCGGTCGGGTAGTACTCCTGAAGGTTGATGGTTTGTGCGGGGGCAACGGCCGCGGCGCTCACCAGGACTAGGGGTAAAAGTATCGAACGCATTGATGTCTCCTTCGGATCTTTGGTCAAACGGGTCGGATCGAGTCGCTTCAAACGACTATGAATTCTTTTTCGCAATCGCAACGATGAAAACGTAGAGCTCCACGGCCTGGGCCTCGGTGATCTTGCCGGCGTGGCCGATCATCTTTTCCTTGCCCTTCAAAATGATGTCTACGAGCTCGGCCTTCTGCATCGACCGGGTGGCGAGCCACGGTTTGGTCGCCCAGGCGGGCACGCCCTGAAGGGGGTCGCCGTCGCCGAGCTTGCCGTGGCACTTGGTGCACTCGGCGCGGTAGTAAGCCGCCACCGACCAGGCAGGTGCCGCCTCGACCTGAGCCTTCGATTCGGAAGGAGGTGCTGGATTGGTGGACATAGCCCCCACGTTCTCCGAAGCGCTCGACGACCCCGCGGCCGAGAAGAGATTCGGATATTCCTTCACCAGGGCCTCGGTGAACGCGAGACCCGCGTGCTCGTATTTCTCGCCAAAGGGGCTCAGTTTTCCCGAGCCATCGGCCTGGGTATGGCAGACCACGCACTTGTCCCGGTTCTGAGCGTTCGCGCGGGGATGTGCGTTATAGAGGTCCATCAGCCGTGGCATGGAGGCAGCCGGAAGGCTCGCCAGAAACGTCAGGGTCGCAGCGCCAAGAGCAAGGCGGGAAGAAAAAGAACTCAAGGTCGGCCTCCGTTGGGTCGGGCGTTTCGGGGATGTCGCAATTGGATGTGCTGAAAGAGAATTCTTTGCTGGGCTTCGCTCAGGAGCGGGCGCATCTCGACGAGGTTCTTCGCCACCTCCAGGTCAAGATCCGACTCGAGGCGGGCCACTTCTGCAAGGGCGCGGGCCACGGCGGCGTCATCGAGCGGGCCGGGAGCCGCCAGAATCGAGGCAAGTTCCTGTCGCCTGGCGTCGACCGCGGCCTGACCCGCAACCAGGCGGGGATGGTGGGTCATGGAGACTTCGTGAATTTTCTGCTTTTGCTCGGCCGAGAGATTCAAGACATCGAAGGGATCGTCTGACGTCGCCTGAACGGGACTACGCCACGAATGCACTCCCCAGGTCACGGCAAAGGAGACCAGGACGGCGAGCACGACGGTGGCGAGCGTGGACTTGAAGCGCATTATTTGAGGGGGAGCGGGCCCGTGGCCGGAGCCACCTTCGCGTAGAACGATGTGAGGGTCTCCGAGGGGGCCGCCTGAAGCTTGAGGGAGAGGGGTTGGGGCGCCGCCCTCCCGGCCGGATTAAGGAGCGCGTTCGTTGCGAGGCTCGCCACGAGGGCAGCCGCGACCGAGAGGGACGCCACGATTCTCGTCGCGTTCGGCCTGGCGGCCCGCACCCTGGAGAGGAGTCCGTCGGCTAGACGGAACTGGGCGAGGCGGAGATCGCACACGGCGCAGGTCGACACGTGCCTCTCGATCTCAAGCTGAGCCGAAGGTGGGAGTTCCCCATCGATGAAACGGGACAGGCTTTCGCCGTCCACCGAGCAGAGGGGTTCCATGCGTTCTAAGGGTGAAACACCGCTCGGAGGGAAATATTTCAGTCCCGGAGCAATCGGGCCAAAGTTTCTCGACCCCGGAAGATCGCGTTTGCGACGTCGGACTCGGTGCACTCGAGCGCCGTGGCAATCTCCCGGTACGACCGGCCCTCGACCGCCTTGAGCCAGAGCGCCTTGCGCTGGCGTTCGGGGAGCTTCGACAGGGCCCGGTGAACCTCTTTCAGTTCGAGGGCCTTCTCCGGATTCGCGGGAGACACCCGGTCATATGCCGCTTCGAGCGAGACTTCCGGTCTCCGACTCCGGGCACGGATGAAGTTGAAGGACAGCCGGCGAGCGATGGTCTGAAGCCAGGAGACGAACTGGCCGCGACCTTCGTAGGCATCGGCATTGTCGAGAACGCGAAGAAACGTCTCCTGGGCAATATCCTCGCCGTGGCCATGATCGCCGGTCAGCCGGGCACCCAGCCTCACCAGGCGGGTCCGGTGGCGCACCATGAGCGCCAGCAGGGCCGTCTCGGACCCGCTCGCGACCTGAGCCATGAGCTCGTCATCGAGGCGTCGATCTTCGATCAACGAAGCGGCGGCGGGAAGCAGGGCTGCGCTCATGGGAGTGGAACTCAACCCCCGTGTCTACTCCTGCCCGGTACGAGGAGTCAAGCGAGGGGAGCTACGGCCCGGCCGTTGCGGGCCTCCAGCACGGAAATGGAAACCGCGATGGTCGGAGGAGACGGCGACTGATCAGCGGACCCCGATCTTAAGCACCTCGGCCCGATCCCGATCGTCGAAGATCGCTCTCCACACGAAGAAAGCGAAGGCGAAGCCAAGGCCCACTCGGGCGATGGCTCCGCCCGCGTGGATGCCGAGCGAGGCTCCGGTGAAGAAACATATGAAGGCCGCGACCAGAGTGAGACCGACCCGACCCCATTGCACCGGGATGGGGTAGAGCTTCCAAGAGATCGTGACGCCGAGAAACGCCATCAGCGCATACCCCGCCACGGTTGATCCGGCCGCGGCCATGATCCCGAAGTGGGGGATCAGCCACAGGTTCAGGCCGATGTTGAGGGCGGCGGCGGCCGCGGTGATCATCGGGTAGTAGCGCGCTTCTTTGGCGATGGCGATGCCTACGGAGGCGAGCAGGAAGAACCCTTGAAAGAGAAAAGCGAGAACCAGCACGGGAATGATGGGTGCGGCATGGTGATAGGCCTCATTGCGAGCCATCAGACGAAGCACATCAGGCAGCGTCAGGGCGAGGCCCAGGGCCACCACCACGAACACGATCGACATCCGCGTGGCGACAAGAGCAATCTCGCGAGCCCCTCCCGCCTTCCTGGCGTTCTCGAACACGAAGGGCTGAAAGGCCGGTTCGAATGCGGACAGGGGGAATTTCATGGCCGCTCCGAAGGAGTTCCCCACCTGATAGACACCCACTTCGGCGAGGCTCACGAACGAATCGAGGATTCGCCGATCCGACAGATTGAGGGTCTGCACCAAAACGCCATGGGGCACTTTGGGCAAGCCGAAACGTAGAGCGTCGCGCAAGGGCGCCCAGTCAAACGCGATGCTCGCGCGGCTTTTGAGTTCACCGAAGAGAAGGAGGGCCAGAAGCAGGCTGCCCACCACGTCAGAGATAAGCGCTCCACTCACTCCGAAGCCCATCATCACCAGAATCACCTTCAAGACCGTGTTCGCGGCGTGGCGGATGAGCGAATAGGTCGAGAAGAGCGAAGCCTTTCCTTCGATCCGCAACAAAGCGAAGGGGACGAATACGAACGACGACGCCAGCAGATCGGCGGCGACGAGCCGCACCCACAAGACCCCCTCCTGGTTTTGGAACAGAGCCCCCGAAACCTGGGCCGAGAAGATCCAGACCAGGGCGAAGGCGGTGGAGGCGAAGGCGGCCGAGAAGAGAGCGACCGTACCCGCGAAACGCGCCCGCTGATCCTCCTTGAGATCGTAGAAGATCCGCATGAAGCCCGAATCGAGACCCAGCCGGAAGAGGATCTTGAGCAGGGTCGAGAGCAGAAGCAGCAGAGCCAGCGCGCCATAGTCCGCCGGGGTCAGAAAGGCGAGGAACAGCGGCACCAGGAGAAAATTGATCCCCTGGGCCAGAACATCGGCGGTGCCGTAAGCGAACGACTGCCGGAAGAGCCGCGTCAGATTTGAAGCGCGCTCGACCGGCTCTTTGTCGGGAGGCTCAGGCGCCAAAAGCCCCCTGGCTCAGACGCGTCTCTCGTCGGTCATGAAGTGCTGGATCACCCGGTCCAGTATTCCGTCCAGGTCGACCTTGGGCTCGTAGCCGATGAGCCTCTTGACCTTGGTGAGATCAGGGATGCGCCGGGGCATGTCCTCGAAGCCTTCTTCGTAGGCCTGGGAATAGGGCACAAGCACGATCTCGCTCGGGGAGCCCGTCTTCTCCTTGATGAGCTTTGCCAGATCCAGAATCGATACTTCCCGAGAATCGTTGCCGATGTTGATGACCTGGCCGATCGACTCTTCGGACTGCGACAGTTTCAAAAGTGCGCCCACCACGTCCGAAACATCAGTGAAGCAACGACGCTGCAGGCCGTCCCCAAAAACCGTGATGGGCTGCCCGGAGATCGCCTGGCGGACGAAGTTCGGGATGACCATCCCATAGCGGCCGGTCTGTCGCGGCCCCACCGTGTTGAAGAGCCGGAACACCACCACCGGCAGCTTCCGCTCTTTGTGGTACGCAAGAGCCAGGAATTCGTCGATGGCCTTGCTGCACGCGTAGCTCCAGCGGCCCTTGATCGAGGCACCCATCACCAGGTCGCCGTCTTCGCGGAAGGGAACGTCCGTGCTCTTGCCGTAGACCTCGGAAGTGGAGGCGATCAGCACCTTCTTGCGTTTCTTGTTGGCGTGGCTCAGGACGATTTCCGTGGCGTGCACGTTGGTTTCGATGGTGCGAACCGGGCTTTCCACGATGAGCTTGACGCCCACCGCGGCCGCGAGGTGAACCACAACATCGGCGCGGTCGATCATCTCCGCGGTGAGGCTCTCGTTCATCACCGTGTCGATGGTGTACGAGAAACCCTTGCGACCCTTCAGGTGTTCGATGTTCTCGATGGAACCCGTCGAAAGGTCATCGAGGATGGCCACGTCGTGTCCGGCATCGAGAAATGTCTCGCAGAGGTGTCCTCCGACAAAACCTGCGCCGCCCGTAATAAAAACCTTCATTGTCTTCTTTCCAAGCTCGGGTTTTCCCGAGGCTTTCCGTTTGACTCAAACTGCGCGCTCTCTAAAACGATTTCCGCGGCCCGTGCCGCTCCGTAACCATCCACCAGAGCCCGCCCTTTTTCGCTCATGGCCTGGCGTTTTGCCCGATCGGACAGGATCCGCCGGACGGCCTCGAGGATCGCCGGTTCATCGACGTCGACGCCCAGACCAAGGTATTCGATGGTTCCGAACCGGGAGAATTCTCGCATGCGGCGATCTTCCCTGGCGTTTTGGGTCAGGACCACGCCGGGGGTCCCGAGCGCCGCGATCTCGTAAACCGACATGCCTCCCGAGCAGAGAACCAGGTCTGCGTCCAGCATGAAGTCGGCGATCTGAACCTCGGCCCCGTTCACCAGAGGGAGCCTGGCGCCCAGCGTGCGCTGCAGCGCTTCGAACACGTGGCGATGGGGGAAGGCGGGACCCGCGATCGAGACGACCTCGATGTCCTGGGTCAAAGGGGCGAGAGCCTTCGCCACTTTCAACGTGAGGGCCTGGGGATCGGCACCGCCGAAGCTCAGGAGAATTTTTGCGGGCTTCTCCCGGAACGGCCGCTCCCGGCCTTGGAAGTGTCTTCTAAGAATCGCAAAGGCCGGACCCCCGTAGAAGCCCTCCGGGGTCTCGCGGTCTTCGTTCATCACCGAGATCACGAACTGGGCATCGCGCGAAACGCGCTCGAGATCGTCCAGGGTATCGACCAGGTTGATGGTGACCGCACCGAGCCGGGCCAGAGACCGCAGATACGTTTCTTCCACCAGCGGCAGGTCGTTGATCACCACGGACGGGGCGAAATCCTGGATCGAGTCGATGAGGGTTTCAAGGCCACCCGGTTTGAAGACCCGCACCGGATAACCGCTTTTCGAAATCGTGGCGATGCCTTCGGCGTGATCCGCACTCATCAGGAAGGCGATCTCGGCTCGCGAGCCCTCACGCAGGGCTTCGGCCACGGCCAGCGAGCGGTAGACGTGTCCCATGCCCATGACCCGGCTGCCGTCCACGCGGAAGAGGATGCGCGGTTCACGAAGCAGGCGCTCGGCCATCCAGAAGTCTTCGAGGTCGTGAACCGTGAAGCCTTCGCGCTTGTCCAGAACCACAAAACCGACCGCGTCGCCAAACCGCGGATCGTTATCTAGGACGTCGCGGCGGATGGCCACGATGGCTCCATTCTCGAGATAGATGGGCTCTTGTTCATCTCGCCGGCCCGCACGATCGAACAGCGGCTTCAACAAGCCCTCCTCGGCCTTCCAGCGCAAAGAAAGATCGGAGGTTACGGACACCACTGCGGTGAAGCGACCGTTGGCGATCCGGGCCAGAGCTTCTTCGATACTCCGCGCGGTCCGGAAAGGCGTGGTTGCCTGGAGGATCAGAATCACATCGGGCCGCTCGTCACTTTTCTCCGACTCCGCCACCGCATGAAGGACCACCGGCATCAGGCTGGAGAGATCGCCCGACAGCTCTTTCGGCCGAAGGAACGGAACCTCGGCTCCGTGGGCACGCGCAACTTCGGCCACCGTTTCGTCGTCGGTGGAGACGATGATGCGGTCGATACCCTTGGCCGCTTTCGCGGCCTGTATGGTGTGGGCGAGCAGAGGCGCATCGCCGAGGCGCTTGATGTTGAGATAAGGAACGCGGTCCGATCCGCCCCGGGCCGGGATAACGGCTAAGACTCTCAAACCATGTCCCAGGTGATCGTGGTGTCTTCGGGGATGTCCTGCCGGGCCGCGCGGCCGATCACCAGATCGAAGAGGCGGGGCGATATCCCGGTGCCGGGCCGCTTGTAGGTCAACATGTCTCGAGTGATGAGAGCCCCCTTCGCGATGGGCTGCGCCGAGGTCACACTGCGCCGCGCGTAGAGAAACGCTTCTTTCTCCAGCGGCTCCAGTCCCTTGACCGATTTCCCGAACGCCTTTTCGATCGTCCGCACGCCGTCCATCAGCGCTTTCCCCTCGGCAGGGTCCAAAGAGAGGTGGTGGTCGGGCGACCCCTGAAGGGTCTTGTCGATGGTGTAGTGCTTCTCGATCATGCAGGCCCCCAGGGCCACCGCGGCCTGAGGGATGCTGATCCCCAGAGAATGATCGGACAGCCCCACGGGAATGCCGGGAAAAGCCTGCATCATGTGCGTCATCATCCGCAGGTTGATGCCTTCGGGCGGGCACGGATACTTAAGGGTGCAGTGGAGCAGAACCACCTCAGCGCATCCGTTCAGGGCCAGAGTTTCGAGCGCTTCATCCACTTCGGCCAGAGAGGACGTCCCGGTGGAGAGAATCACCGGCTTCCCGGCCCGGGCCACGCGCTCGAGCAAAGGCTTGCAGGTGAGATCCGCCGAGGCGATCTTGAAGGCCGGCATGTCCAGTCCAACCAGGAAATCGACCGCCTCATCGTCGAACGGAGTCGAGAAGGCCACGATACCGGCCGCGCGGGCGTAGCCGATCAGCGTCTTGAAGTCGTCATCACTGAGCTTGTCGAGCTTCGCGAAAGTGTCCCACTGTGTCCCGTTCGGATCCGCCGGTTCGACCCAATACCTTGGGGCCACGCGGGTGGCGATCTTCGAGGCGGTGTAGCTCTGGAACTTGATGGCGTCAAAGCCCGCGGCCCTGGCCGTGTCGACCAGAGCCCGCCCGCGGTCGAGCCGGCAGTCGTGGTTGACCCCGGCCTCGGCGATGACGTAGGCAGGTTCCGAGATTCCGACTTTCCTACCCGCGATGGTGAACGTGGACTTCATGGAACCTCTGGTCTCTTGGGACTTCGCCGAAGGAGGCCATGCCTCCTTGAACCCTCATTCTAATGGGCCCGCGAAGCCAGGCCAGGCACGGGGCGTTCGCTCGATGGCTCTGGCCGCAGCGGTTGGGACCTTTAAGACCGGGCCCCCCGGTACACTCCGTCCCTCCATGCGCTGGCCGACTGTCTTCCTTCTTGTGGCCCTTGCGATTTTCGCGGCGCCCCGATGGGCTCACGCGCATCCCGCACCCTTCAGCTACCTCGACCTGCACCTCAGGGCGGCCGGCGTTTCGGGCACGCTGGTTGTCCACGACTTCGATGTGGCGCAGGAGCTGAAGATCGAAACCACCTACATCCTCCTCGACCCTGAAGCGGTTCTGCGCCTTCGTCAATCGCTCCTGAGCGTTCTCTCACCCCGAATATCGCTCGCCATGGACGGAGAGTCCGCGCAAGTCGTGTGGGGGAACATCGAAACGATTCCGGAGCGGCAGAGCCTGAAACTCCACTTCACGGTAGCCGGCAGGGAGCCCGCAAGAGTCGCGGTTACCGCCCTTCTTTTCCCATACGACCCTCTCCACCAGACGTTCGTGAATGTTTACGAAGACGGCAGACTCAAGCAGCAAGCGATTCTGGATGTCGGCAAGCAGACCACACACTTTTACGCCGGGACAACGGAGGGACGGCTTGCAGTGGTGCGCACCTTCGTTCGGTCGGGGATCGAGCACATCCTGATCGGGCCCGACCACGTGCTTTTCCTGATCGGCTTGCTCTTGCTTCGCGGTTCCCTCACCCGGCTCGCCATGATCGTGACCGCCTTCACCCTCGGCCACAGCCTCACCCTGACTCTGGCCGCCCTCGACCTATTGTCCCCACCGGCACGACTGATCGAGCCGTTGATCGCACTTACCATCATCGTGGTCGGTGCCGACAACCTCTTTGTCCTCGGCACCCAGGCAAAAGGGGGTCGCGAAAACAAGGACATCCGGGCTTTTCTGGCCGCGGGATTCGGTCTGATCCACGGCTTCGGCTTCGCCTTCGTGCTGAAGGAGTTCGGTCTTCCTCAGGAAGCACTTGCCTGGTCGCTTCTCGCGTTCAACGTGGGCGTTGAAATCGGGCAACTGTTGATCGTGGGTGTTGTGGCCCTGGCCCTTCAGGCCCTGGCCCGCCGGACCGAGGCGGGAGCCAGGAGCCTGGCCCGGGCCGGTTCGATCGGGGTTATCCTCGCCGGCACGTATTGGTTCATCCAGAGGACGTTTCTTCCCGGAGGGTCGTTATGAAGCGCAGTTTTGTTCTCGGACTCATTGTTGTCTCTGGTGTGAGCCTTGCCGCCCTGGCACCCGCTCAGATGCCCGTGCCTTCGCCCGCCGGACCCAACGTAGCGGAGATCGAGAAGGTCAAGGACAACCTCTACCTGATCAAAGGCGGTGGCGGGAATACCGCGGCCTTCGTGACCGAAAAAGGCGTGGTTCTGGTCGACACCAAGCTCGCAGGCTGGGGCCAGGCGATTCTGGACAAGGTGAAGACGGTCTCCGACAAGCCGATCAGCCACATCATCAACACCCACACCCACGGCGACCACGTGGGCAGCAATGTCTTCTTCGCCCCGACCGTCGACATCGTGGCCCATGAAAACACCGCGGCGAATATGAAGAAGATGAAAGTCTTCGAAGATCCGGCGAACGCGCATGGCCTCGTCGACAAGACTTTCAAGGACAAGTTGACGGTGCTGAGCGGCCCCGAGTCCATCGATCTCTACTACTTTGGCCCCGGCCACACCAACGGAGATGCGTTTGTGGTGTTTCGCGCCCTCAAGACCGTGCACGCGGGCGATATCTTTGCGCGCAAGGGCACACCGCTTCTGGACATGAACAACGGGGGCAGCGGTCTGATGATCGGCGACACCCTGGCGAAGGCCGCCGCGGAGTTCAAGGGACTCGAAACCGTCATCACCGGCCACAGTTCGCTCATGACCCCCGCCGACCTGCTGGAGTTCTCCGAGTTCAACAAGGCCTTCCTCGCGGCCGTTCAGACCTCGATGAAGGCGGGCAAGACCGCGGAGCAGACGATCGCGGAGTTCAAGCTACCGGAGAAATTCGCGGCCTACGGCATGAACGGCCTCAAGGACAACGTGACGAAGATCTACGCGGAGCTCCAGAAGTAGCGGAGCCCGCCGGTTCGTCGAGAGCGCCCCCGCGGACCCGCCCCGCGTCACTCTTTTCTAAGACACTCCGGTAGAAGCACCATTTCAGGCACTTTTACCCGTCATGGGAGCGTAAGTGAAACAAGCGCGATTTGCCAGTCAATCCGCGCGCACGCGTCCGGCCTTGGCGCGCGATCGGCTCGCTCCGGCCGCCCGTAGGCACGTCGGCGACCCTCTCCTCGGAGGCGTCCGGCACGCCAAGCCGTCGCGGCGGCGCGAAGCCTGGCCTGGGCCAGCGCGAAGCCTACCCTCGGCTTACGCCGTTTTGGGTCCACTCATCGTCGGGGAATCACCTGCGGCGGGTGTCGAGTTCCGGCGGAGCATCGCTGATGCCGGCGGGCAGCGGGCAATCCGCCCAGCCCTCGCGGCCGGCGGATCGGATCTCACGCGCGAAGAGTACAGGCGCGCCGTGGGGCGGTTGGCTGGTTGAAGGCGAAGCTGGGCCTCTTGGGTCGGCGGCTACAACACCTACCGAGCGGGGACCACGAACACCGGCAAGGCGCCTCTCACCCGTCCCTGATGAAAGGCCAGGCCCTTGCCTCGCAGGCGATCCGTCAGGTCCGCGGGCTCGTCGCGGCACAACTCGCCGGACCTCAGAAAGACGGCTTTGCCGGCCTCGGCCGGGGGCAGGGCCGCAACAACCTGCCGTGCGCCATCGATCATCACATGCCACTTCCGGGACAGGTCCCCCGCGCTGGGCGGCGTCCCCTCGAAGGCCAGCTGACCCACTTCCTCATCCGAGTAATGCGAACGCGCGGCAAGCTCGAGCTAAGAGGGACATCGTGTCGGACAGCCTATCCACCTCGCGGCGGCTTCCCTTATGACCACTTCGTCTCCGCCCGCTATGACCACCGTCCCTTCGACCCGTGCTCGGGCGTGAGGTCGGGAGGCTTCTAAGCTGAACCAGATGTCCGTGCCACGCACCCCCGGCCTTCCTGCTCTCGCCATCGACCGCGATTCGGGTACGCCGCTCTATCGCCAGATTTACGAGGGCTACCGC
>CAZFQH010000046.1:0-2105 GCA_964520805.1 uncultured Acidobacteriota bacterium
CTATCGGGGCGACCTGTTCCTCGATCGGCCCATCACCTTGCGGGCGGAGGGCGAGGTGATCCTCATCGGCTCGGGGCGAGGCAGCGTGGTCCGGGTGCGGGCGAGCGGCGTCACCATCGAAGGCTTCATCATCGACGGTCAGCGGGGAGGGGATCTCGGGCGCGATTCATCGGGGATCCATGTCACCGGCGCCGACGCCACGATCAGGCGTTGCCGCATCCGCAACGCGATCTTCGGCATCTACCTGCGCGAGTCGAGCGGCACCGTGGTCGAAGACAGCGAAGTGGTGGGTATCCCGGGACTCGCTCCGGGGGAGAAAGGCTCGGGCATCCACCTCTGGAACTCCCAGGGCTTCCGCCTCGAGCGGAACACCATTCGCGACGTGCGTGACGGCTTCTACGTCCAGTCCTCCGCGGGCGGGACTATCCGCGGCAACCGGGTGAGTGATATCCGCTACGGGCTGCACTACATGTTTTCGGACGACAACCTTTTCGAGGACAATATTTTCGAGAACGGGGCGGCGGGAGCGGCACTCATGTACTCCAAACGGATCGTCTTCCGCAGGAACCAGTTCCTCCACAACCGCGGCTTTGCCTCGGTGGGCCTCCTCCTCAAGGCCTGCGACGATGTGCTGGCCGAGGACAACCTTCTCGCCGACAACGCGCGGGGCATCTTTCTCGAGGGCTCGTCGCGGAACATCTTCCGCCGCAACGTGGTCGCGGGATCGGACGCCGCGGTGGTGCTGTACGATTCGGTGGCCCTGAACCGCTTCGAAGCGAATTCATTCGTGGCGAATCGCACGCCCCTGCTGCTCGTGGGCACCCGCACCGACACCGTCTTCACCTCGAACTACTACACCTCGAATCTCGAGCCCGATCTCGATGGCGATGGAACGAGCGATCGCGCCTTCAACCTCTCGAGCGTTTTCGATCACTTCCGGGGCAACGTCATCGCCGCGGATCTGCTGGTCGATACCCCGGCGGCCATTGCCCTCGGCCTCGCCGAACGGACCTTCCCCGTGCTGCGGAGGATCTCGGTTTCAGACGACCGCCCGCTGGCCCGGGCTCCCCGGCTCGAGGCCGTCCCCTGGTCGGTCCGACCCCTCGTGGCCCCGGACGTTCTCGGTCTCGCGGTGTCCATAGGCCTCATGGCCGCGTCGATCGCGGGCTTCCACTTCGGACAACGCCCGGGAGGGTCCGCATGATCACTTTCCGCGCGTTCGGAAAAGCGTACGGAGGCCACCAGGCGGTGAAGGGCCTCAACCTGGATGTGGGTCAAGGCGAAGTGGTGGCCCTGCTCGGGCCGAATGGATCCGGGAAGACCACCTCGCTCAAGGCCGCGGCCGGGCTGGTGAAACCCACGAGCGGGTCGGTGCTGATCGGCCATCCCTTGAAACCTTCAAGTGACCCGGAGGCGCGGCGCTGCCTCTCGTTCCTGCCCCAGCGGGTGGCCTTCCAGGAATCGCTCAGCGGACAGGAGGTCCTCAATTTCCATCGTCAGATTCGCGGCGTCGAGCCGGCTCAGGCCGCGGAGGCGTTGCACGTCGCTTCGCTGAACGGAGCGGTGGTGCGCGCGGTGTCGACCTACTCGGGGGGCATGCTGCAACGTCTCGGTCTCGCGGTCGCCCTCCTGCCGAAAGCGCCGGTGTTCCTGCTGGACGAGCCGACCGCGGCTCTCGATCCCGACGGCCTTGAAGCGTTCTACAAGGTGATTACTGAGGCCCGCGCGAACGGCCGCGCCGTTCTCTTCACCTCGCACCAGATGGGCGATGCCGAGCGTCTCGCCGATCGCTTCGCCATCCTCGTGGGCGGCCTCCTGGTTGCAGACATTGCCGGCCGGGACATGCGGGACCTTTTGGCCGAGCGGGGAACCATGCGCCTCCGCGTGCCCACTCTCGACACGTTGACCCTCGAAGCGCTGCGCATGGCCGCTCCCGGGGCGACGTTTGAGGACGGAGAGCTGCAGGTGCAGGGCCCGGCCGCCATGCGTCCGCGGATCATTGAACTGATCCTCGCGCGCCGCCACCACATCCTCGACCTCACCCTGGCGCCGGCGCGCATCCCCGAGGCGACCGAGATCGTGGCGCAGTGGTCGGGACAGATCCT
>CAZFQH010000046.1:2115-14735 GCA_964520805.1 uncultured Acidobacteriota bacterium
GGGGACAAGACGCCTGTGCGCTTTGCCGGATGCCGGTCTCCGACATCCATTTCGCGGCCCAGATCACCGGCCCGGGCGAGTTGCCTCTCTTCTTCGATGATCCGGGATGTCTCGGCGAGTTCGTGAAGGGGGAAAAGGCGAAGGCGGGGAGCGCCGCGTGGGTGGCCGACCATCGCACGGGGTCTTGGGTGAGGGCGGACCGGGCCCTCTACACCCGTGTGCCCGCAATCAGCACGCCCATGAACCACCACTTGATCGCCCATGAAAACGCCGGATCCAGGGATGCGGACCCCGATGCTCGCGGCGGCCAGACCGTTCCGCCCCCGGAGATCTTCGGCCCGCAAGGGCCGCCCGCCTGGAGGTAAGGAATGAACCTGCGACTTTTCGCCGCCGAAGAACTGAAGATCGCCCTGCGTTCGCGCTGGACCCAGATCTTCGCCGTGGTCTTCGCCGTTCTCGCCTGCGGTGTTTCCGGCGCGGGCTACGTCATTTCGGGCGGGCACGGAGTGCAGGACTTCTCGCGAACCGCGGCCTCGCTCGTTCACCTGGTGGTCCTCATCGTGCCCCTCATCAGCCTCATGCTCGGCGTTTTGTCCCTGTCGCTCGAGCGCGGCGCGGCCGAGGTGGTGTTCGCCCTCCCCGTGTCGCGCCGGACCATCCTGGCCGGTCGACTGCTCGGCCTCTTCCTGGCTCTGGCCCTCGCGCAGTCGTTCGGTTTCGGCCTCGCCGGGCTGCTCGTCTACACCCAGTCCGGGCCCGAGGGCGTGGCCGATTTCCTCATCGTGCTCGCTGCGTCGCTGGTGGCTACGGCGATCTTCCTCGCCCTGGCCGCCCTGCTCGCAGCCGACGCCTTCGGGCGGCGCCGCACCCGGGCCCTCGCTCTTGCTCTTGTGACCTGGCTCGTGTGCGAAGTGTTCGTCGATCTGGCCGCACTGGGCCTCGCCACCCTGCTGTCTTCGGGGGCCGCTTCCCGGGTGGTCATTCTAGCGAGCCTCGTGAATCCCATCGGCGCCCTGCGCACCGGAGCCCTCCTCCTCGTGGAAGGAACCGGGGCCTTCGGCGCGGCCTCGCTCGCCCTCCTCCGCTTCACTCACGGCCCGGCGGGAGCGGGGGCGCTGATCGCTCTTTCCCTGCTCGTCTGGATCGCGGTGCCCGCCTTTTGGGCGGGTCGCCGCCTCGAACGCGCCGATATCTGACGCCGATATCTGACCAGGAAGGCGAGCTGGTCAGGCGGTGAAGGGTGCCTTGACACCATGGCAACACGGTGGGACACTCCCACCATGATCGTCACCTTGGACTCCAAGCGCCGCCTCACGCTTCCGATCGCGCTCCTCAAGACACGGCAGGGGCAGAGCTTTGACGCCCGATTCGATAAGGATGAAGACGCGCTGATCTTTCGCCGCCTTCCCGAGAGCGAGGATTGGCTCGAAGTGCTGGCCGCGTGCCCCGTACCAATGGACGATGTGCCGCCCCGACGTCGTGCACTGCCCAAGAGGCGCAAGCGGTGAATTGGCTGCTGGACACGGACGTGCTCTCCCAGCCCGCCAAACGTCGCGGCGATCCGCGCGTGATCGCCTGGCTCCAGCAGGAGAAGGATCGCTGCTACACCAGTGCCGTCGTCATTGCGCAACTGGCTTATTGGGTGCGAAGCAAACAGGGTGCTCAGCGGACGGAATTGCAAATCTGGCTTACGAGGCTGATCTCGGCGATGGAAGGGCGTGTCCACGGATTCAACGTGGCGGTGGCCCATGTTTGGGCGGATCAGGAATTCCTATTCGAGAAGAGCGGCCAGCGGATGCCGGTGGAGGACAGCTACATCGCAGCCACTGCCCGCAGGCACTCTCTGACCATCGTTACGGGCAACGATAGAGATTTTCGCAGGCCAGGGTTGAGGGTGTTCAATCCTTTCAAGGAGTTGCCGCTCACCGGTTGAGCCATGCGACGTGACCTCACCGCCTTTATGAGGCCGGCAGGTCAGGCGCACTCGGACGCAACGCCGCTCGCCAGGAAATCGACCCGCGCGGGTTGGACCAGAAGCAGCCCGTGGGTTGACGACATCCTCCGCAGCGGCGTTGCGGGGGCAATAGACTCTGGCGTTCATGCGCTTCGACTCACCTAAAAATGGCGGAAGGCTCGCCACCGCCTTCGCCCTGCTCACCGCCATCTTTGTGGCCTGGTCGGCGTACGCGATCGCCAACGCATCGCTGCCGGCGCTGGCCGCGAACCGGGGGCGAATCGACGAGGCCATCACGCTCAACCTCGTCATTTCCGGTGTCGTGTTTCTGGGCACTCACCTGGCGCTCGTGCTCATCCTGGTCCGACGCCCGCGCGAGGCCCGGATCCCGCACGAGAACGTGCGGGTGGAGATTCTCTGGACCGTGCTCACCGCGGCGGTCCTCGTGGCCCTCCTGGTGAACTCCGAGATCGACACCCGCGCCCTGGCCCGGGGTTCTTCGAGCGCGGACGGCCCGGAGCCTCTGTTGGTGGAGGTGGTGGCCCAGCAGTTCGCCTGGAACTTCCGCCTGCCCGGGGAGGATGGCATCTTCGGCCGGACCGATCCGAAGCTCGTTGATCAGGCCGAATTGAACTTCATCGGTCTCGACAAACGCGATCCCGCTTCCGAGGACGATGTAGTGCTTCCCCAGAGTCTGCTCATCCTTCCGGTGGGCCGCGAGGTTCGTATTCGTCTACGCTCACTGGATGTGATCCACAGCTTCTTTGTAGCCTCGTTCCGGGTGAAGCGCGACGCCATGCCCGGCATCGCCAGCGAGTTCGTCTTCACCCCAACCGTCACCGGTTCATTCGAAGTGGCGTGCGCCGAACACTGCGGGTTGGGGCATTACCGCATGCGGGGCGTGGTGGAGGTGGTGCCCGAGTCGGAATGGGCGGCCAAGGTGACTGAGGTGACGCAGTGAGCGAGCACCGGGCGCCAGAGGGCTTTCTGTCTCGCTACGTGTTCTCCCTCGATCACCGGGTGATCGGCCTGCAGTACCTGCTGACCGCGATGGGCATGGCCCTTATTGGCGGTCTGCTGGCCCTCCTCGTGCGCATCCAGATCGCGTGGCCCGACCACGACTTCGGATGGGTGTCGAAGGTCCTGCCGCAGGGCTTCGATGAAGGTGTGATGAAGCCCGAGTTCTACGCCGCGCTTTTCACCATGCACGGCACGATCATGATTTTCTTCGTGCTTTCGGCAGCACTCATCGGCGGCTTCGGAAACTACCTGATTCCGCTTCAGGTGGGAGCGCGCGACATGGCCTTCCCGCGGCTCAATGCGCTCTCGTACTGGATCTACGCGGTCTCCTCGGTCGTGATCCTGGCTTCGTTCTTTGTGCCCTCCGGTCCCGCAGCTTCGGGATGGACCGCCTATCCGCCGCTTTCGGCGCTCAAAGCCGCGATCCCAGGGTCCAACCTGGGTCAGGACCTCTGGCTCGTGGCCATGGCTCTGTTCATCGTGAGCTTCACGCTGGGCGGGCTCAACTTCCTCGCCACCATCCTGGCCCTGCGGCGGCCGGAACTTTCGATGATGGATCTGCCCCTCTTCACCTGGTCGATGTTCTTCGTGGCCATCCTCGGCCTTCTGGCCTTTCCTTCGCTGACCGCGGCCTCAATCATGCTTCTCATGGACCGGCACGCAGGCACCAGCTTTTTCATCCCCGCGGGTCTGGTGTTGTCCGGAGATGCGATGCCGGGTGGGGGAGGCTCGCCCATCCTTTGGCAGCACCTCTTCTGGTTTCTCGGCCATCCCGAGGTCTACATCCTGATGCTGCCGTCTCTCGGCATCACCTCGGACCTCTTCACCGTCTTCACCGGGCGGCGGGTGTTCGGCTACAAGTCGATGGTGATCGCCATGGGGCTCATATCCGGCATGAGTTTCCTCGTCTGGGGTCACCACATGTTCGTGTCGGGCATGAGTCCGTTCCTGGGCTCGGCCTTCGCGGTGACCACCACCTTGATCGCGGTGCCCTCGGGGATCAAGGTCTTCAACTGGATCGCCTCGCTTTGGAATCGCCCCTTGCGCCTCGATACCCCCATGCTCTGGGCCCTCGGCATCTTTTCGCTGTTCGTCACCGGCGGCCTGTCGGGAATCTGGCTGGGTCAGACCCAGATTGACATTCAGCTTCACGACACCGCGTTCGTGGTGGGCCACTTCCACATAATCATGGCGGGGGCAGCACTCTTCGGAGTCTTCGCGGGGGTGCACTACTGGTTCCCGCTTTTCTTCGGGCGCATGATGAGCGAACGGCTGGGCATCGCGCACTTTCTTCTGACCTTCGTTTTTTACTACGCCACGTTCTTCCCCATGCACCTGTTGGGGCTTCGCGGCCAGATCCGTCGGGTCTACGATCCGTACCAGTACGAGTTCCTTCAGCCGCTGGCGTCGATGAACGGTTTCATCACCTGGGCCGCCATAGCCCTGGCCCTCGCCCAGATTCTTTTCCTGTGGAACTTCTTCTGGAGCATCAGGCGAGGTGATTCCGCAATGGAAAACCCCTGGGGAGCAGATTCGCTCGAGTGGTCGCACGCTCCAGTGGAGTCCGAATCTTCCCGAGCCAGCGTATGAGTGTCTCCGCCACGTCGCACGCACCGCCCCTCGCCCGCGAGAACGCCAGACGCATCGCGGTGGTGGCCGCACTTTCCGCCACCACCATGCTGTTCGCCTCGCTCTCGAGCGCTTATCTGGTTCGGCGCTCGTTCGCGGACTGGCGCCCTGGCCAGGCCGGTTGGCCGTTTATCCTGCTCGCCCTCGGCGTTCTTGCGTCGATCGCGATCGAGGGCGTGGCCCGGGCCGAAGGGCGACGTCGATTGGTTGCCCTGTCGACTCTGGGAATCTCGACGGTTCTGTACTTCCTCGTGGCGGTGTCGGTGATCGTTTCCGTTGCCACCCGCGACGGCGGGCTCGCCTCGCCGCACCACGGCTTCATCGCGCTGCTTCTGGGTGCGCACGTTCTTCATGCGGCCCTTGGTTCCTGGTTCGCGTTCTACGGTCTTTGCGAAGTTCGTCGCGGCGGCTCTCCCGATAGGATCCAGCTCGCCCGGCTGGTGACCCACTTCCTCACGGCTCTCCTGGTCGCGATTCTGGTTGTTCTCTTCGTAGTGCGATGACCGCCACCATTCCCTCGCGCACCCTCCCCCTCACCCAGTGGCCCGCCTACCGACTGGCGGTCTGGGCTTTCCTGGTGAATGAGGGCCTGCTGTTCGGGTCGATCCTCGCGGCCGGCCTCTTCCTGCGATTCGGCGGCACGGTGCCCTGGCCCCGGCCGGGCGAGGCTCTCGCGCTTGGGCCGGTCGTGCTCGCCACCCTCATCCTCATCGCCTCATCCGCCACCCTCAACGAATCGTTGGACGCCCTGCGTCGTGGCAACCGGCCGTATTGCCGGAGGTGGCTCGTGGCCACACTTCTCGCCGGTTCGGTTTTCCTTTTGATACAGGCCTACGAATGGTGGGACCTCGCGAAGGTTGCGGCGGCCCTGCTGCCCGGCGACGGGGTTCCTCTGGTCAGGAATCCTTGGGGTGCGGCCACCTTCATGCAAATCTTCTTTCTGGCTACCGGGCTCCATGGTCTGCGCGTCGGACTGGGTCTCGGCCTCATGATCTGGCTGTTGATTACCGAAACCGAGAGCAACGAGAGGCGGCTCGAGAGTGTCGCCTTGTACTGGCATTTCGTCGATCTCGTCTGGATCTTCATCCTGGCGACCCTCTACTTCACCTGAGACTTCATGATCGATCCGCTCAGACCCTATTGGCCGACCAACCGGAGCATCGCGGGGTTTCTCGCTCGCAGCCTGGCCCTGCTGGCCGCTTCGGCCGCGGTGATCTGGGGCCCCTCGCGTGCCCTCGCCCTCGTTGTGGTGGCGGCGGCGGCGCTTGTTCACACGATGCTTCTGGTCTTCGAATGGATGGAGCTCAAGCGCACCCACCGTTCCGGAGTCGTGGCCGGGGCGACCGTTTTGTTCCTGTTCCTGTCGCTGGTGGTGGTCCTCGTCGTCGAGAGCCGCTTTGTGCTCGTGGCGTCGGTACGATGACCAAAAACTTGGCGGCGAGACGAGTCCTCTTCCGGGCGGGATCCGTGATCGCCCTGCTGGCTCTGGGCTTTCTCGCTCCCGAAGCCGCATGGGCCCAGTGCTCGATGTGCCGTGAGGCCGCAGGCTCTTCTTCCACCGAAACCCGCGAGGCCCTGAACTACGCCATCATCGGGCTCGCGTTCACGCCTTACGGCGTGGCGGCTCTCGCCGCGTGGACGATCTCTCCAGCATTTCGCGCCTGGCTCCGCGCCGCGTTCGCGCGCCTCGGCGCTCCCAAGACAGGAAGACCCGCGTGACCTCTCCCCTCTGGCCGGCCCTCAACGCCGCGTTGAATCTCACTTCCGCGATCTGTCTTCTGAACGGATTCCTGAGTATCCGCCGGGGCCTTAAGGAACATCACAAGCGGTGGATGCTTGGGGCCTTCGCGTGCTCGGTGATCTTCCTGCTGAGCTATCTCGCCTATCACTTCCAGGTGGGGTCGGTCCGCTTCGAAGGCGAGGGCCCCGTCCGGATTCTCTATTTCACCATCCTGCTCACTCACACGGTTCTTGCCACCGCGGTAGCGCCCCTGGCCATCGCCACCCTTCACCGGGCTCTGGGTGGACGATTTGAACAGCACCGGAAGCTTGCGCGCGTCACCTTCCCGATCTGGATCTATGTTTCGATCACCGGGGTGGTGGTCTATCTGATGCTCTATCAGATGTGAGACGGCTTCTCCTCGCACTCCCGCTGGCCCTTGGTCTGCCGGGCTTCGCGTTCGGGGATGATGTAGGGACGGCGCGCGCACGCGCCGCCGCGCTGGTCGAACGCTCGACGGCGCTCGCCGTGGCCGCGGCCCGGGAGCTCCGGCCGGGAATCACTCGAGCGGAGATCTTCAACGGCCTTCTGCGACTCGACGTTCAGGATGGCTCGAGCATCGGCGTGTATGACGCGGATAGCCGGCGTGTGGCCTGGGTGGGAGCGCCGCTCGATCCGCTGCGGCTGCCCGAGGTTGATCCAGAAGCCCCCATCCGGTTTGTCGCGGCCACGCGGTCACGAGCCGCCCTGGTCGTCACCGAGAAGGGACCGGCCCCCTGGTTTGTGCTGGTTTCGACGCCGTTGCTCGAGACGAGACGGGGCGCTGGTGACGAACTGAGAGTCGTGGACGTCTTGAATCCAGACCGAACCCTGGGCCTCGATTACTCCGACCGGGCGGGTATCGCGGGCCGTGAAACCGTGAGCGCTTCTGGTCTCACCCTAGCCACCTCCTCCCCGCTCCCGGCGCGGCCAGGCACCGCCGCTGCCTCACCCGAGAGATCTCTCTTGCTGCCTCTGGTGTTCCTGCTGTTCTTCCTGGGCGCCTTGTTTGCCACTCGATTCTTCGCGCGAAGGGGCTTTGAAAGGCCACGGCCCTTCCTGGTCGCGCTGCTTTGCGTGGTGTCCGGCCTGTCGGTCACCGCCCTCGTCGCCGAGTTCGCGGCCCAGCGGTCCGAACGAGAGTCGATGAAGCGCGAAGCCGAATCCGTGTTGCGCGCGCACCTGCGCCCTCTGGAGACGACCCTCGCCGGCACCGAACGCCTGATCGACGAGGCGCGGCTTTTCGAAACCGCTCCCGCCGGTCGCTTCGGTACCGAAGAACTGGCGTTCGACTTGTGGTCCAACTCCGCTCTGTCCCAACCCTTCCTGCCGTCCTTTGTCGAGGTGATGGATCGATCAGGAACGGTAGTCAGCCGTTATGCCCGCGACATCCCACGGGGTCCCAAACCCTCGCTTCCCGCCACCAGCGCGTGGACCCGCTCGGCCGCCCTGCTGGGCATGGGGGACTTCGCCCAGGCCCCGGGGCTCCTTTCTGAACGACTTCTATTTTCCTCGCGCGAATTCCTGGGTGGGGTCAGGATTGGGGCGGTCTCCAACCTGTCTCTTGCTCTCCGTCATCTGTCCGAGCAGAAAGGCGTCCGCTTCGTAGGCCTCCGCGGGCCCGACGGGACCCTGACTCTCGATTCACCCACGCTTCCTTCGGCCTCGCTTCAAAGCGGAGTTCGCTTCGACGTCGAAGCAGACCGGAATGTCTACGCCTTCGAGATGAACCCTGCCCGGATCACTTCGGGCCAAGCTCCGGGTGTTCGGTTCCTCGCCGTGTCCTTTGTCCTCTTGATCGGCGCTCTGGTCCTCGGAGCGTGGATGGGCAACCCCTCGCGCACTCGCGGCCTCGCCCTGGGCCTCTTCAGAAGGCACTCCTTCCGTCTCTTCGTAGCTTTCCTTACCCTGTCCGCCTTGTCGCTCTTCTTCTTCCAGACCCTCGTCCGCGACTTCGTAGCGCAAAGGCTGATTTCTGAAACCGAAACCGAGGCCCGTCGAATCGCGGCGATCGCGCGCAAGTCTCTGGGCGACCTGTCGGCGTTCCAGGAGGCCGAGGTTCTTGGCCCGCTCGCCATTTCCGACGCCGCGATCTCCTGGGTGGCGGCCCTCGTTTCCAACGATCTCGAACTCTTCGATGAATCGGGCGAACTCGTGGCCACGAACGTGCGCGAGGATGTGGATGCCGGTTTGTTGTCCCGCCTCGCTCCCGCCGATGCCTACAGTCGGCTGGTCCTCGACGACGAAGACATGATCTTCCACCGACCCCTGGGAGCCCTGGTGCCCTCCGCGGTCTCGGCGCGACTCGAGCTGCCCGCGGGCCGAACGGGTCTGGTGCGGGTCAACCTTCAGAATCGCGAGGCTCAAGTGGCGATCGTTCTGGTGGATCTCGATGCGAGGATGCGGATTGCCGCCTTGTCTCTTCTCGGGGTGGCCACCCTCCTCGCCTGGTTTCTCGCCCGGAGAATCTCCGGCCCGGTCCTCGAAATGACCGAGGCCTCAAGACGCATCGCCCATGGAGACCTGTCGGTGCGGGTGCCCGTACGCACCGGCGATGAGGTCGGCGAACTCGCCCACTCCTTCAACACCATGGCTCAGGACCTGTCCCGCCAGCAGCGCGAGATCGAACGTCGCGAACGTCTGGCCGCCTGGGCGGACATGGCGGCACAAGTGGCGCACGAGGTCAAGAATCCCCTCACGCCTATTCAGCTTTCCGCCGAACACCTGCAGCGCGCGTATCGGGCGAGCGGCATCGTTTCGGAGAGCTTCGACACCGTGGTTGCGGTCTGCACAAGGACCATCCTGGAATCGGTGACCAAGCTGCGCGACATCGCCTCGGAGTTCGCGGCCTTCGTGCGCGCGCCGGTCGATCGATCTCAGCGAGTGGACTTGAGCGCCATCACTCGCGGGGTGATTCAGCCCTACCGTGATGTGCTGCCCGAGGGACTGCGCCTCGCTGAACATTTCGAAGAAGGCGGCTTCGTGCTCGGAGAAGAAAAGCTCATCGAACGGGCGATCCGCAACCTGGTTGAAAACTCCATGCAGGCCGTGGGGGCTTCCGGCGAGATCCGTGTTTCCTGCCGCAAAGTGATGGAGCGCGTGGAGCTGGTGATCGAGGACACGGGTCCCGGGTTCGATGAAGAAACCCGCGCCCATCTTTTCGAGCCCTTCTTCTCCACCAAAACTCAGGGCTCGGGCCTCGGTCTCGCCTTGGTCAAGAAAGTGGCGGAGGATCTGGGCGGCTCCGCCTCGCTCGAACGTGACGGCTCTCTCACGCGCGCGACCCTGAAGCTGCCTCTCGCTCCGGATTGAAGCCGGTTTGGGCCTCGGATCATTTTGAGCCGGATCATGCGAGCCGATTCGTGATCCGCCGCGCCTTGTCGATGACCGAAAGCAGTTCTGGAGTGAGGTCGTAGTCAGGAAACGAGTCGAGCGCTACCCAGGCCGCATCGAGGGCATCGGATCCGGCCGCGAGTGTGCCCGAAACCGCTTGGCCCGCGTAGTCCATGATCACGAAGTGAAACCCCGAGTCGCCCGGCGTGATGGCTTCAATGATCTCGACAAAGGCCTCAATCTCGATGCCGATTCCGGTCTCTTCCAACACCTCGCGCACAGCGGCCTGCTCCAGGGTCTCGCCCCATTCGAGCGTGCCTCCCGGGACCATCCATCGGCCGTAGTGAGGGGCTTTACCCCGCTTGATCAGAAGGATCTCGCCCTCGGCGTTGAACACCACCGCCCCCACGCCGACCAGGGGACGCTTATGGATTTGAGGCGCCGGGCCGGAACTTAGGACGGGAGGACCGATGGCTCTGGCCCCGGGGTCTTCATTGGACCCTCCGGGTTCGGGGGGGCGCCACCGTCGCCTTTGCGTCGAACCAGGCCGTGCAGATACGCCACCGGTCCGGAGAGGGTGTAGCCGACCGACCACGCGAGCAGGGCCCAGGCGGGTTCAGTGGCGACGAGGGCGAGCAGGGCGGCGATGCCCACCATGGCGAAATAACTCCGTCGGCTTTTGAGGTCGAAGGTTTTGAAAGACCAGTAGCGCAGCGTGCTCACCATCAGGAACGCCCCGATCACCAGCAGGAACATGGTGAAGAGGGCGCCCACTCGATCCGCGAGCGGCTCCGGCTGAAAGTAGACGATGGAAATCACGAATCCGGCTGCGGCCGGAGACGGCAGGCCGACGAAATAGCGACCGTCCACCACTTTGCGCTGCACGTTGAAGCGGGCCAGACGGATGGCCGCGCACATCACGAAAAAGAAGGCGGCGAGGTACGACCGATGAAGGGTGGCAAGACCCCATTGGTAGGCGATCACCGCGGGCGCCACGCCGAACGAGACGATGTCGGCCAGGCTGTCGAGTTGCGCCCCGAACTCGGACGTGGTGCCGGTGAGCCGGGCGATCCGCCCGTCGAGCATGTCGAAGATCACCGCCACCACGATGAGCTGAGCCGAGCTCTCGAAATTCAGACGCAGGGCCTGGATGATCGCGGAGAAACCGAGGAAGAGATTTCCGATGGTGAAGAGGGTGGGCAGAATCGCCGCACCCTTGCGGAGGTCGACCGGACGCTTCAACCGATCGGTGATGGTCATGAAGCCGGGACCGCCCGCACGGTTTCGGGCAGATGCGCTATGACCGAGCTGCCGCCGCTGACCCGGTCCCCGACTTTCACGTTGAGGGTCGAGCCCTTCGGCAGGAACACGTCGGTGCGGGATCCGAAGCGGATCAGGCCCACTTGTTCACCCCGCGCCACCACGTCACCGGCTTTCTTCCGAAACACGATGCGGCGAGCGATGAGTCCGGCAATCTGAGTGAATCCCACCCGCCCTTCGGGCCCTTCGATGAAGGCTCGATTCTGCTCGTTGCGCAAAGAGGCCTTGTCGTCGAAGGCGGGCAGAAACTCGCCCGCCGTGTACAGCACGTCGGTGATCTTTCCGGCGATGGGGGCGCGGTTGATGTGCACGTCGAAAACCGAAAGGAAGATCGAGATCTGGGTGGAGCCTTCGCCCGCGGGGTGGCCGAGCGGCGTGGGAACCACCATCACTACCTTGCCGTCGGCGGGCGAGACCACCAAACCGTCCCCCTGGGGTATTTCCCTGAAGGGATCCCGGAAGAAGGCGGTTACAAAGATCGCGAGAACGAACAACACCCCGAAGGCGCGCCATGAGAAGTAAGCACCGAGCACGGCGACAACGATGGCAATGGCGATGAAGGGAAGGCCTTCGGGGGCGATCTTCAAAACGTGATCTTCTTTCTGGAAAGGCGACAACACGAACCGGGGGCGCGGGAGCCGCGCCGCACGGAGTACGTTCTTGAGAGGGGTTGGGGAGGTTCTAGTGCGCGGCCCGAGCGATCTCTTCCATACGATCGCGTCCGGCCAGCTTGAGCTTCTTCAGCCTGATTTCCTCGATCTGCTCGCCGTCGCTGAGCGCCGCTTTTTCGGAGAGCGCCTTGATGCGGGTGTCGAGGTCGAGATGCTCCTCGTGGAGCCTCCGATATTCCTCGTTGGTGGCGAGCAGTGATTCCCGGGTCACTCCGTTGGCTGACGTCATGAGTGATGGCCTCCTTGGCGTTTCGAAGAAGAAATTGGCGATCCTGCGGGTCTTTTCCCCCTGGATTTCGCGATCTTCTGAAGGCTTGACCCTAGCACGCGATAAGGGGGCCTTCAACCTTATTAAGGGCTCATTTTCAGCCGCCTCCGCACCGCGTCGTCAAGCCCGCCCCGAACCCCTCTCGCCCGAGAGTCTCAGTGCGCCTCATCCGAGGACGCCTGGGGCTCACTATTCGCAGGGGCCTCGATCTTCCTCGCCGACGAAACGCTTGCGGACTTGTGGGGTGAAAGCGCCCCGCCCGGTTCGACGGTCGCGAGATCCATCGACCTTGTTCGCCGTGGGAAGGGAGAGGTTCGAGACCCGGTCATGCGGGAGGTGGCTGAGCGACTGTTCCTGCTGCCTGGGGATCTCCTCCTGGGCCGGTTCGAGCAAGCCCTGGCGGAGGAATGGCCGAAGACGAGCGCCGCCGAGAACGAACGGGCCCGGGCCGTAACCACGGCCCTGGACGCCCTCTCGAATCGAGCCGCCGAGATCGCCCAGGCCCTGAAGGAATTTGAGCAGGTCGTTCGCCATCTGTGCGCCAGAATGTCGATCCTTCTTCCCGAGTGAGGCTCGCGAGCCCCGCCCCTCATTTAAGGCTCCGAACCCGAAATCGGTGAGCCCACACACGACCCGTCGCAGGTCCGGCGACGGCCAACCCTATCC
>CAZFQH010000047.1:0-6697 GCA_964520805.1 uncultured Acidobacteriota bacterium
CCACGGAAGTTTCAGCACTCGTCGTGTTCGTGCTCGGCTCGTTGTGCGTGGCCGGAGAATCGGCGCTCGCCACCGCAATCGCGGTTTGCACGCTGCTGCTGCTGTCGATCAAAACTTGGTCCGTCGAGACGGCGCGCCACATCGAAGCTGGAGACGTCGAGGCCGTGCTCAAGTTTTCGATCATCACCGTCATCGTCCTGCCCCTGCTGCCCAATCAAGCCTACGGGCCGGAACCGATGAACGTTCTGAACCCCTACAAGATCTGGCTGATGGTGGTTCTCATCTCCGGCCTCAACTTCGCGAGCTATGTGCTCGTCAAGGTGCTCGGCCAGGAGCACGGCATTCCGCTCACGGGTGTTCTGGGCGGCCTGGTGTCGAGCACGGCCGTGACCCTTGGCTTCTCCCAGCGCTCCCGCCACGAGCCCCAACGCTCGTCGGCCTTCGCGCTAGGGATCCTCATTGCCTGGACGATCATGTTCTTCCGCGTGCTCGTCGTGGTCACGGTGATCAATGCCGACCTGGGCCGGCGCCTCGCCCTTGGCGTCTCGATCATGGGTGCGGTGAGTCTGCTGATCTGCGCCTTCCTCTTCACTCGTCGCGAGGACGGCGAGAAGGGGAGCGTCCGGTCCGGAAGCAATCCGTTCGAACTCGGCGAGGCGGTGAAGTTCGGCCTGCTGTTCGGCATCGTCACTATCGCGGCCAAAGCCGCGCAGGTCTACCTGGGCGCCACCGGCCTCTACCTCGCGGGTGCGGTGGCGGGTCTCACCGACGTGGATGCGATCGCCCTATCGATGGCGAATCTCGCAGGTCAGCAGGGCGACATGATCGGGGTGGCCGCCCGCACGATCCTGATCGCGGCGATCGCGAACACCGTGACGAAAGCCGGCGTGGCGATGTCGGTCGGGTCAAAGGAACTGCGGATGCGAATGCTGCCTCTTTCGGTCCTGCTGCTCGCGTCCGGCGTGGTGGCCGTGGTTCTCGTCGGATAGGAGCAGGGGGCCGAACCGGCCGGAATCAGAAGCGCAGCCGCAGGAGGGTCGGAGGACCGGAGGCCTTCGGCACGACGATGAAGAGATTGTCGTACTCCTCGTGCGCGATCTCGATCTTGTCCAAAACGCCGAGAATCTTGAGGAGTCGCGGCACCGAGTTCGAATGACCGACGGTGAGAACGACGTCATCCGGGTGCTCTTTCTTCATCCGCTCGGCGAGAGTAGGGGTTTCGTCCGCGGAGACCTGAATCGGCTGGAGACCGCGCGCTTTCATGACGTCGTCCGCGGTCAGCCAGGTGCGCTGGTACTGGGTCACGTAAACCGCCTTGATGTCCAGGCTTTTGAGAAGTCTCTCGAGGGCGGCGGCGCGTGCGATGCCCGTCGCCGAAAGAGCGGGATCCGCCGACTCATCCACCTTTTCGGCGTGCCGCACCACCACGATCGCCTTCTGGGCGAAGCTTTGGGCGGCAAGACTCAGGACGACCAAGGCGGCGAACATCTGTTTCATTCGGGGCTCCTGCGGCGATGATATCGCCCGTTCGCCCTCAAGTATCTCGACGTGAAAATGGTCGGGCCGCGATTAGGCTCTGCTTGTGACTTTCGAGAGAACCCTGGCCGAACCCGGCCCGCCCGTTTTCCTGGAGGAGGTCGTCCGTCGCGCCTGCGAGTGGTACGACCTCGGTGCGGCTCACGACGTGCGAGCCGAGGCCTTGCCGGGGGAGTACGACCAGAATTTCCTGATCATCTCGGCCTCGGGTGCAAGCTTCGTGCTGAAAGTGATGCACCCGGGGCGCGAACGTGGTCTGGTTGAAATGCAGTGCGCGGCCCTCCTGCATCTGGCCCGAAGCGCTCCCGAACTTCGGCTCCCCCAGGTCCGAACCTCGCGTTCGGGCGAGTCGCTCGTGTCCTGGACCCCGACCGATGGGGGACCGTCTCGTTGCGGCTTCATGCTCAGCTTCATTGAGGGGACGCCGCTCGCAGAAGTTCGCCCGAAGACCGACGAGATGTTCGACAGCCTGGGGCGGTTTCTGGCCGCCTTGGATGTCGGTCTGCGCGATTTCACTCACCCCGCGGCCGAGCGGGATTTCAAGTGGGATCTCTCCCGCGCCGACTGGACCTCTAGCGCCCTCTCGAACATCGCGGACCCGGCCCGACGGGCGCTGGTGGAACGTGCGATGGCCATCTTCAAGTCCAAGGTCCGCCCGGTCCTTTCGAATCTTCGCCGCGCGGTCATTCACTCGGATGCCAACGACTACAACGTGATCGTGGATCCTGTCACCGAGGCACCGCGCAAGATCGCGAGCGTCATCGACTTCGGCGACATGCATCGAGGGCTGGTGGCGGCCGAGGCGGCGGTGGGAGCCGCTTATGCCCTGTTGGGAGCCGACGAGCCGCTGGCCGTGGCGGCCACCCTGGTTAGGGGTTACCACGAAGGCAACCCCCTTGAGGAGATTGAGATCGCGGCCCTGTTCCCGCTGATCCTCGCCCGCTTGTCGGTCAGCGTGACCAACTCGGCGATCATGGCCTCGGCCCGGCCGGACGATCCGTACGTGACGATCAGCGAGGCTCCGGCCTGGGCGGCGCTCGAAAGATTGCTCGAGATCTCGCCCGCGGTGGCCGAAGCGCGCCTGCGTCATGCGTGCGGTCGACCTGCGGTTGGTGGGGCCGCGGAAGTGACCTCATGGATCGAGCGGAATCGAGACGACATGGCTCCGGTCCTTGATCAGGACCTTCGCACCACGCCCACAATTGTGTTCGACCTCAGTGTGGCGAGTCCACTGCTTGGAGCCGATCCTCGCGCCACCGAAACCTCCACGCTGACGGAGACGCTCTTCGGCGAAATGCGCCGGGCGGGAGTGAGGGTCGGTGTGGGCCGCTACGACGAGGCGCGCCTCCTGTACGTCTCGCCGCTGTTCGGCCCCGGCCAGGCCCCCACGGACGAACGGCGCACGATCCACCTGGGCGTGGACCTGTTTGTGGAGCCGGGGTCGCGCGTGCGTGCCCCACTTCCGGGCAGCGTCCACATTCTCGCCAACAACGAGGCACCTCAGGATTATGGGCCGATGATTGTTCTGGAGCACGCGACCGACGCAGGGCGACCCTTCTTCACCCTCTACGGCCACCTCTCCGTGGACACGCTGACCGGCATTCGCGAGGGACAGGCGGTCGCCGCGGGAGAGGAGATCGCGCGGGTGGGCGTGCCACCCGCGAACGGAGACTGGTCTCCGCACCTCCACTTCCAGATTCTCCTGGACCTGCTGGAACTAGGGCGGGACTTCCCGGGCGTTTGCCGCGCCTCGGAACGGAGCTTCTGGACCGAGCTATCGCCCGACCCGAACCTCATCCTGGGCATCCCGTCCGAACGCTTCGGCCCACCTCCCGACTCAGCCTTAAGAACCCGCGATAAGCGACGAGCCTTGCTCGGACCCAACGTTCGAGTGTCTTACGACCGTCCGCTGAAGATCGTTCGCGGATGGGGGGCGTTTCTCTACGACGAGACGGGCCGGGCCTTCCTCGACATGTACAACAACGTGCCCCTCGTCGGCCACACCCATCCCACCGTGGTGAAGGCGGTGCAGGCCCAGATCGGTCTGCTCAATACGAATACCCGGTATCTGCACGACCTTCCTCTGCGCTACGCCGAGCGTCTGACCGCACTTCTCCCCGAGCCCCTTCGAGTCTGCTTCTTCGTGAACTCGGGGTCCGAGGCGAACGATCTGGCCCTGCGGATTTCGCGCACCCACACGAAGCGCCCCGACGTTGTGGTCCTCGAAAACGCCTACCACGGCCACACCGCTTCGCTCATTGACATTAGTCCCTACAAATTCGAGGGCGCCGGGGGTTCAGGCCGCAGGGACTTCGTTCACATTGCTCCCCTTCCGGATGACTATCGTGGCCTTTACCGCCGGGACGACCCTGACGCCGGCGTCAAATTCGGGCGGGCCGTGGGGGATGTGGTCGGGCGTCTTCTGATCCAGGGTCGCCCCCCTGCCGCCTTCATCGCGGAGACCTGGCCGAGTGTGGGCGGTCAGATCGTGCCGCCTTCCGGATACCTGGCGGAAGCCTACCGCCACGTGCGCGCCGCGGGGGGAGTGTGTATCGCCGACGAGGTTCAGGTGGGCTTTGGCCGGCTGGGCACTCATTTCTGGGGCTTCGAAACGCAGGACGTGGTGCCGGACATCGTGGTTCTCGGCAAGCCGATGGGCAACGGTTTTCCTCTCGGCGCCGTGATCACAACACCTGCGATCGCCCGCTCGTTCGACAACGGCATGGAGTTCTTCAGCACCTTCGGAGGAAACCCGGTGGCCTGTGCTTCGGGGCTGGCCGTGCTGGATGTCCTGCGTGACGAAGGTCTGCAAAAGCGAGCTCTGGACGTCGGCGCACACCTTCGTTCACGGCTCGATGAGCTCATGGCCCGGCACGCGATCATTGGCGATGTGCGCGGATCCGGCCTCTTCCTCGGGGTCGAACTCGTTCGCGATCGTGTCACCCGCCTACCGGCGGGGCGGGAAGCGAAGTATGTCGTGAACCGGCTGCGCGACTTCCGGATTCTCACCGGCACGGACGGGCCCCACGAGAACGTCATCAAGCTCCGCCCGCCTCTGGTGTTGACCCTGGACGATGCGGATCTTTTCGTGGCGCGGCTGGATAGTGTCCTGACCGAGGATCAGTCGGCTTCAGGGAAGCCCTGACCGATACGGGCGCGCCACCTGGCCGCCCATCCCATCACGGATTCCGGGGGCATCGCGCGCCCGACAAAGTAGCCCTGCGCCGCTTCGCAATCGCTTTGACGGACGAACTCCCAGTCCTGCTTGTCCTCGACGCCCTCGGCCACGGTGCTCATTTTGAGCTGGCGGGCGAGTCCGAGACAGGTGCTGTACATCGTGCGCACCGTCTGGTCGGCCGCCCCGCGGTGCACAAAGGATCGATCGATCTTGAGCTCGCTGAACGGGATGTCCTGAAGCTGGGCCAGTGATGAATAGCCCGTTCCGAAGTCGTCAATCGACAGCTGGAATCTCATCAGATGCAACCGCGTCAGAACCTCGAGGGGAGCGCGCAGGTCCTGCATCAGGCGGCTCTCCGTGACTTCGATGACGATGTCCCTGGGTGCAACCTGGGCCGCGGCGGCCTGGGCGGCGGCGAAGTCCGCGAAGTCGAGGGAGGCGAGCGCGTCGATGGAGACATTAACCGCCATCTTGAGGGGCAGTCCCGCTTTTCGCCAGACCGCGGCCTGGGCGACCGCGCTCGAAAACACGAAGCGGGTGAGGGGATGGATGAGGCCCGTGTCCTCCGCAACACTCACGAACTGCTGCGGGAACACCAGACCATCCTTGGGGTGGCGCCAGCGCACCAGAGCCTCAACCCCCATCACCTCTCCGGTGCGGATCGCCACTTGTGGTTCGTAGTGGACGATCAGCTGATTTTCCTTCACGGCTTCACGGACCGCCTCGGCCGAATACATGCGCTTCCACTGAATCTCGAAGGTGCTGGAGGCGGGGCGCCATCGCCGAAGCAGCGCGGCGAGTTTGTCGGCCTGAACCGGCTTGCTGAGATGCCCCAGCACCCGGATGTGGTGGGCCCCCGCGAGCTTCTCAACCGTGCGCAAGACTCGCTCATCTTCGCCGCTGACCAGAACCAACCGGCCGGTGAACTGGCGGTCGACGAGACGGCGGATGAATTCGACGCCGTCCATCGCGGGCATGCTGAGGTCCAGCAGGATCAAGTCGGGCGGCCCGGCGGCCGTGTTCATCGTGGCGAGGGCGTCGTAACCGCTCTGACACGTACTCACGGATGAGAAACCCATGTGGGCCAGCATCTGGGCGTGGAGCTTGAGCATCAGGAGCTCGTCATCGAGCACCATGATCCGGATATCGGTCTTTTCGTCCATTTGGAGGAGGCGGTCTTTTGGATTCCTGGACGCTCCCCGGGTCGCGCTGCCCAACCGCAACGCTCCGTCCAAGGACGCAGCGGGGACTTTAGTCCATTCCGGACCTGCCAGGGCATGTTCGCCTTTTAGGGACCCCTCCCTGGACCCGAAGGTTCTCCGCAGAAACCCGCGACGTGCTTCGACTCTTCACGAAGCCTCGGCGGTGGTGTACGATCCCGGTCAACGTATGGAGCAGGACGAACCCCATCTGAAAGTGACCGACCGGCGCCATTTCACGGCGGAAGGCGAATTGAAGACCGAGGCTGCGGCCGAATCGCCTACGGTTTCGGTGCCGCCGCCAGCGGCCGCATCGGAGGCATCTTCCGCGGCCCCGTCGGGCGACGCGCCACCCGTCACCTTCGCTGCTTTCATCATTTCGCTTGCGACTCAGGCCGCTGACCTGATCGGCGGCGAGGAGAGAAACCTCGGCGCGGCGCGCCAGGTGATCAGCGCCATTGAGATGCTGCGCGAGAAGACGGAAGGAAGACGAACCGCCGAAGAGTCCAAGATCATCGAGGCGGTCCTTTTCGACCTCCGCCTCGCTTTCGTCGGGGCTTCCCGGGGGGCCACCTCTTGATCGCTGGTCTGCTCGCTTCCGCCCTGGCCGCGGCTATGTTGGCCCAGGCCCCGGCTCCTTCCGCACCAGGGGCCGTTCCTACGCCCGCGCCTACGCCTTCCGGCCCCTCAACCCCGACCGACGATTTCGGTCCGGACCTCAAGGCGTGGCTCGATGCCACGAAGCTGCAGGACAAGGAGTCAGCGGCCAAGGCGCTGCTGAATC
>CAZFQH010000047.1:6707-14565 GCA_964520805.1 uncultured Acidobacteriota bacterium
ATCTTCAGCGGCGCCGTGCCGAACGAAACCTGTTCTCAATCGACGACGTGGCGGGGGCGCTATCCGGCCGGGCCGAAACACGAGCCGCCGAAGGAACCGCCGCGGATGCCATCGACGGGCTCGATGCCGCCATCACCTTTGCCCCGGATTCGTCGGCCTACCAGGTACGGAAGGCCACGGTGGAAGGGAAGATGGGTGCGGGCTGGCGTGCGCTCAGTCAGTCGTGGGCCAATCCCTTCGAGCGGGGGCGTCTGCGGTCGATGCTTCTCCTCGGGCTGCTGATCACCGGCGCGCTCTTCGCCGCCGGCTTCTCGTTCGCGTTGCTGCTCCGCTACGCCGCGGTTTTCAGTCACGACGTCACCGAAGGCCTGCCCGGTGCCCTTAAGTCCCTCGCTCTATTCATGTCGGTGCTGTTTTTGGCGCTCCCTCTCGCAGGATTCATGGGCTGGGGCTACCTGCCGTTCTGGTGGGCGACTCTTTTCTTTATCTTCGCAAGCCGTCCGGAACGGATCGTCTCCCTGGTCCTCATCGTTGGTCTGGGACTGTCCGGCCTGGCCCTTCCCTTGATCGAGCACCAGCGTGCGATAGAGGCCGCGCGCGACGCCCGGACCCTGTACCTGCTGGCGGATGGCGGCACTTCGGTCGACGCCGAGGCCTTGGTGGCCGAGCGTCTGGCCAAAGACCCAAGCGATGCCGAGTGGTCGCTTCTCTCCGCTAATCTGTCGAGACGAGGCGGCCGGTTTGACGAGGCGGCTGCGGCTCTTCAGCCGAGAGCGAGTGCGGATCCCCGCTTCGACCACAACGCGGCGGTCCTCGAATTCAACAAGGCGATTGAGACGAACAGCAGCAACTACGACGGTGCCCGCCCCGGTTTCACGCGGGCCAGCGAGTCCGCGAGTGCTCTGCGAGACAAAGCAACCGCCCTCTACAACCTCTCTCTCGTCGAGGCCAACAGCCTTCAGTTCGATCCGGCGAAGGCGACGCGCGCCAAGGGGGACGCCCTCGATGCGGCCCTGCTCGCCCGCTATGACCGTCTGTACTCGTTTGATCGCAACGGTTCGATGCTGCAGGCCCCTCCGGACATCGTCCCGGATCCCATGCGTATCGTCGCGGGTGCCTTGCCCGAGGCTCGGTTCACCACCGAGAACGCCTTCGGCCGGTTGAGTGTGATCGCCCTGGTGCTTCTTCTCCTGATTCCAGCCGTAGTCCGCTTCCGCGGCGCGCAGAGTTTCAGCAAGCAGTGTCCCAAGTGCGGTACAACTTTCTGCTGGCTCTGCCAGACCCGATCCACATCCCAGGATGTCTGTTCCCAGTGTCACCATCTCTTCGTGGTGAAGCGCGGGATTCCGCCGGCCGCACGTTCCGCTAAGAATGCGGAAATCTCGGCCTACGTGACGCGAAAGGCCTTGTTCCACCGGCTGGCTTCTCTGGCTGCTCCCGGGTCGGGCCATCTTGCGGTCGGTCATTTCAACTTCGGCCTTCCCGTTCTTCTCGCCTGGGCCGGTTGCGCCGGCGCGGCAATCGCCATCCACTTTCTGGCCCCACTGATCCTCGCCGCCCAGCCTATTGGGACAACCCTCAAAATGGTCTTCGCCGGCCTCGCCGTGGTGACCTACGTTCTGGCCCAGGCGGTCGAGCCCAGGGCCCCTGTGGTGGCGCCACCACCCCGCCGCACCCGCGCGGGCGCGGATCAGGAGGCATAGACCATGGCCCTTGCAGGAACGCTCAAGGACTTTGGCCTCCCCGACATCGTTCAGCTGATCGGCCTTCAGCGAAAAACCGGAATCCTTCATCTGAACACCGAGGGGGAAACCGTCCAGGTGATCTTCGAGGGCGGCAACATCGTGGCTGCCGAATCCTCGCTGTCCCGACCCTCCGACCGCATCGGCAACGCCCTCGTCACTCAAGGCGCCATCACTCAAGAGCAGCTGAACGACGCTCTGGCCCTTCAGAAGCAGACCATGCAGCGTCTTGGGCATGTTCTGCTGTCCGAGGGCATGGCTTCCGAAGAAACCCTGCGTAAAGCTGTGGAGGCCCAGCTTTTCCAGGTTGTCTTCCGGCTCTTTCGCTGGCGCGAAGGCGCCTACAATTTCGAAAGCCAGAACACCGTCGATTACGAACGGACCGGTGCGGTGTCCCTGGGCGCCGACTTCGTCTTGATGGAAGGCATTCGGATGGTCGACGAATGGCCGATCATCGAACGCCGGATTCCCACGATGGCCGCGGTTTTTAGACGCGTCGTCGACACCAGCCAGATCCAGTCTAAGCCGGTGGAGGACGACGGCCTCGACGGCCTCCTCTCGGGCCTTGGCACCATGAGCGGAAGTTCCAAGCTCGCCCTGTCGGGCGACGAGCTGCTGGTCTTCAATGCCGTGGATGGTCGCAAGACCTGCCAGCAGATCGTCGAGGCGACTCCGCTCCACGACTTCGCGGTCTGCCGAACCCTCCTGGATCTTATGGACCGGGATCTCGTGGCCCTCACCGAGGTCAAGGGCTCGGTCAGCCGTGACAAAAAGGGCGCGGGCTCCGACAAGATGGGAATGGCCTTCATGGCCCTCGCGATTCTCGCCGCGCTCTTTGGGGTGTATCAGAATCTGACTTCCCCCTTCGGGATCTTCGGGCTGCCTTCCCTTCTGCGGCCCGCCATCAACGCGGCCAAAACCGCACGCCTTCTGGAGCGTATGGAAATAGCCGAAGCCCGAGTCCGTGGTTTTCGCCTCGCCTACGGTCGTCTGCCTTCGTCTATGGATGAAGTGGTGTCGGAGGGCCTCGCGACCCGAGCGTCCGTCGAGGGACTCCAGATCAACGCGACCGCCACGGGATATACGATCGAGGCGGCCGGACCGGATGGGGTGGTGCAAATCGTCCGCGCCCTGGCTCCCCCGCGGGTGCAGGCGCCACTCCCGGTTGAGGCCGCAGACTCTGCGCCGAGCCCTGCTCCCACACGCTCGTCGAAGTAAGAGCCGGTTGGAGATACGCGTCGAGCGGCTCGTCGAGCGACCCACCGACGATCGACGCCGCGCGGTGGCGATCGGCAATTTCGACGGTGTGCACCTGGGCCATGCGAACCTGCTTCAAGCCTGTGTCACGGCCGGTCGGCGTCTTTTTTTGTCGCCCGCGGCTCTCACTTTCGACCCGCATCCTGCGGCCGTCGTCTCACCCCACGGTGCCCCACCGCGAGTGCAGACCCTGGCCTCGAGGAAGCGACGTCTGCGCGAGATTGGGATCGAGGACCTTGTTCATCTGAGTTTCGACCGGGCCCTCGCCTCGCTCACCCCCGCTCAGTTCGTCGACCAGGTGCTGGTGGACGGAGTCGGCGCGGCCTGCGTGGTGGTCGGACAGGGCTTTCGTTTCGGCGTCGGGCGCTCCGGCGATGTCGATACCCTGAGCCACCTGGGCCAGGGCCGTTTCGAGACCATCGAGGTGCCCACAATGATGGACTCGGGGGAGCGGATCAGTTCGTCGAGGATCCGGGAGGCCCTGCTTCGTGGCGATCTTGTCGAGGTTCGGCGGTACCTGGGGCGCGACTACGAGATCGAAGGAGAAGTGGTGCATGGCGATCACCGGGGGCGAACCCTCGGTTTCCCGACCGCGAACATCGACCTCAACGGGGTGTCGGCCCTGCCGCGCGGGGTGTACGTGGCTGATGCGTTCATCGAGGGTGAATCCGTCTCGCGGCGGGCCGCGGTGAACCTCGGCGTTCGCCCTACCTTCGGGGGAGAAGTGGCGCGCCTCGAGGCCCATCTTCCGGATTTCGACGGAGACCTCTATGGCCGCACGGTGCGTCTGATATTCCATGTTCGCCTGCGCGAAGAGCGGCGTTTTGACTCGGTTCAGGAACTGAAGACTCAGCTTGCCAAAGACGTGGAGGCGGCTCGGCTCTGGTCAGTGTCGGCCCAGTCGGGATAGCCTTAGGCCTCCGCTCGAAACGCCGCAGGAAAGCCCACCCAATTGAAACAGGAACTCATCGTTGAAACCCGCGATGGCGACCAGATCGCCGTCCTCGTTCCCATCGGCTTCATCAACGCTCACACCGTCGAAACCTTCGACACCGCCCTTCGCGCGTTGCTGGATCGCGGCCGCTATGACGTGGTCATCAACGCGAAGGCCCTGGCCTACGTGGCGAGTGCCGGTCTCGGGGCCCTCGTGGGCACCATCGAGGAAATCCGTGAGAACGGCGGGGACCTTCGCATCTGCGAGTTGTCGGAATCGGTCGCCGCCATCTTCGAGATGGTGGGTCTGCCCCACCTGTTCAAGATCTTCAAGACCGAAGCGGAAGCCATCTCGAGTTTCCCGGGCAAGGCGTGAAGCCTTCCGCCTCGGTACTGCTTCGTCTCGCGGTTCCGAGCGACTCGAAGTACCTCGCGGTCGTCCACGAACGCGCGCGCGAGGTGGCGCAATCGAACCGGTTCGGCGCGGTTGAGAGCGAACAGTGGGCGCTGGCCGTGGAGGAATGCGCGGCCAACTCGATAGAACATGCCTACGCAGGCCGCTCCGACGGGGAAGTCGACATCACCCTCGCACTTGAAGGCGACTATCTGTGCGCGGAGATCTGCGACCAGGGCCAGGCCTTCAATCCGGGCCCCCTTCCCCCCGTGGCCGACGTCAAGGACCTCGCGAAGAAAGGCCTTAAAGGGGGCCTTGGCCTCACGCTGATCCAGCGGATCGCCGACTCGGTGGTGCGGGCTCGCGAGGGAGAGAAAAACGTCTGCCGCCTGGTGAAACGTCTCCCCCAGAATCCCTTGAGTGACAAGGAGAAACTGGCGGCCGCGGAGTTCCAGCTTCGCACCCTCGTGGAACTGGGCCGGGAATTCTCCACAAACTTCGACCCCGCTCGCGTGGCCTCGATTGCCCTCGCTTCGCTGATGGGTCACCTGACCATTCTTCGCGCGGCTTTTCTGAGCGCAACTCCCGAGGGGAAGGTGCGGGTTCTCGCCTCTCGCGGGGTGAAGAATGTCCTCTCCCTCGAAGGGGTGCCGTGGGCGTCCGTCGAGGGAGAAGGAAACTCCACCGAAGCGCCCGAGGCCGCGCTCAAGATTCTCCGGCTCGACTTCATCTTTCGATTCACCTCGGGTGAGGAGAAGGGCGCCATTCTCTTCTCGCCCCGTCTCTCGGGCGAGTTTGGCGAGGGTGAGAGGAATCTGGTCCACGCGGTCGGGCGTCAGGCTTTGGCCGCTCTCACCGGCGCGCGCGCCCAGGAGATGCGGATCGAGAAAGCCCGCGCCGACTCGGAGCTGCAGGTGGCGCGAGAGATTCAGAAGAGCCTTCTGCCCGCGGTTTTGCCGGCCATTCCCGACTTTGAAGTCGCGGCCTCGAGCGAGGCGTGCTTCAGCGTGGGGGGAGACCTCTTCGATGTCATTGCTCTCCCTGATGAGCGTTTCGCGGTGATTCTGGCGGACGTTTCCGGCAAAGGAACCCCGGCGAGTCTGATCATGGCCTTCGCCCACGCGGCTTTCCGGTCGCTCGCCGGCAGTCTGCCTCCGGTCGATCTGCTGGCGCGGATCTCCGAACTGATTCGCAACGCCAACAAGTCACACCGCTATGCGACCTGCTTCTACGGTGAGCTGGATCCGAAGACCCGGCGGCTGGTTTACGTCAACGCCGGCCATCTGCCCCCCGCGATCGTGCGCGGCGAGGAGACCATAGAACTCAGGATCGGCGGCTCCGTCCTCGGCCTCCTACCCGACACCACTTTCGAACAGGGGGAGATCACTCTGCAACCAAACGATGTGCTGGTCATTTACTCGGACGGGGTGAGCGAGGCCCAGTCGACCTGCGACGATGAGTTTGGCCCCGAGGGTGTGGTGGCCTGCGTGCGGGCGCTATGTTCGAAGCCAGCGGGCGAAATCCTCCGCCTGCTCGAGCAGTCCCTGTTCGAGTTCGCCACCGGACGGCCCTTCAGCGATGACCGGACCGTGGTGATATTGAAAGCCCTATGACGTCACTCAAACTGCACAACACACTCAGCGGAAAACTCGAAGCGATTGTCCCGGCTGAAGGTCAGCCGATCAAGATGTATGTCTGCGGACCTACCGTCTATTCGCGCGCGCATATCGGCAACTTCCGTACCTTCGTGGCCACCGACGTGTTGCGGCGCACCCTCAAGTTCCTCGGAATGCCGGTCTTCGAGGTCATGAATATCACCGACGTGGACGACCGCATCATTCAGCTCGCCTCCGCGAAGAACACCGACATCAAGGAGTTCACCGAGGCCCCGACCCAGGCCTATTTCGAGGATCTGGGCACGCTCCGGATGGAAGTCCCCGAGGTGATGCCGAAGGCCACCGAACACGTACCCGAGATGGTGGCGCTGATCGAGCGCTTGATGGAAAGAGGCCACACCTACACCGTCGATGGCAGCGTCTACTTCAGAATCGCATCTTTCCCGTCCTATGGCGGCCTTTCTCGCCTCGATGTATCCGGCATCAAGACCGGCGTGCGGGTCGATACCGACAAGTACGACAAGGAAGACGCGCGCGACTTCGTCTTGTGGAAGCTCAAAGGGGATGAGCCCGCGTGGGCTCAGTGGGACGCTTCTTTTGGTCGCGGTCGTCCCGGTTGGCACATCGAGTGCTCGGCCATGAGCATGAAATATCTGGGCGAGACTTTCGATATCCACTGCGGCGGGATTGACCTGATCTTCCCGCACCACGAGAACGAGATCGCCCAGAGCGAATGCGGCACGGGCAAACTCTTCGCCAAACACTGGATGCACGTGGACCACCTGCTTGTCGAGAACGAGACGATGTCCAAGAGCAAAGGGAACGTCTACAACATCCCGGACCTGCTCGCGAGGGGTTTCCGGTCGGACCAGATCCGCTACATGCTGGCCCAGTCTCACTATCGCAAGGCTTTCAACTTCACCTGGGAAGGTCTCGCGCAAGTCGAAACGGCGCTGGCCCGGATCCATACCTTGTGGAATCGGCTGCTTGAGATCACCGAAGCGGCCGACGTCCCCGCCTCCCCAGAGGCGACTTCAGCGTCGGCGTCGGCGCTTTCGTCTTTCGAGGAGGCGCTCGCCAATGACCTCAACGCGCCCGAGGCGCTGGCCGCGGTTCACGGGCTGGTGAGTGAAGGCAACACGCTTGCCGATCGGGGGCTCGTGAATGCGGCCGGGGCGCTGGCCCTGCTGGAGGCTCTGAAGCGGATGGACCAGGTCTTCGCCTGCTTCGCCCCGCCCCAAGGGGATCGCCTCTCCGACGAAGAGCAGGCCCTTTTCGAGGCCCGTCAGGACGCCCGGAAGCGGCGCGACTTCGCGGGGGCTGATGCCGCCCGGAAGGCCCTGCAGGAACGGGGTGTGGTCATCGAAGATACTGCCAAGGGTACGCGGTGGAAACGGGTTCGCGCCTGAGGCGGGGGCCGGGCCGACTGGCCCAGAGCCACGGGGCTTTGGGCGAGAATGCCGCTGCTCTGTACCTGACCAAACTCGGGTACTCGATCCTGGCCCGAAACTTCAAGGCTCGGGTGGGAGAAGTCGATATCGTCGCCCGCGACGGAAAGATCACGGTCTTCGTCGAGGTCAAGCGACGGGAAAAGGCCGACCATGGCGGCGCCGCCGAGTTCGTGAGCGCCTCCAAGATCCGGAAGGTTGTGGCTGCGGCCCGCCTGTTCGCCGCGAAACACGGGCTCAGCGAGCTACCGGTTCGGTTCGACGTCGTGGCGATCGATGGGCTGAGTGGCCACGAGCAACTCCGGCACCACAAGGGCGCATTCGACGCCCGGTAGGGAGCGCCGTTTCAGTCGCGGGTTTTAGAAGAAGAAGAAGCGGCCTTGGGAGGCCGATGAGGAGGGGGCCAGGCGCCGATTTGGAGCGGGAGACGGGATTCGAACCCGCGACGTCCACCTTGGCAAGGTGGCA
>CAZFQH010000048.1:0-14540 GCA_964520805.1 uncultured Acidobacteriota bacterium
TCCCCGCACTGGTTCTCGTCGCCGAGCGCCTGTCGCCGGAGCACGCGGCTCTTCCCGTAGAGCGGACCGCGACCAGGTGAGCGGCTCGGCATCCCCCAAGGGGAGGCTTCGCGCCCTCGGTCAGTTGGCCGGGCGGGATGCTGATTTCTCCACGATGACCGGACCCCAGACGGCGCGAGCCCAAGCGATACTCGCGGCCTCTCTCTCGAACTCCCCTGGAGTCCCTATGCCAGAAGGCAAGGTCGAGGTTACCCGCCGTATTCCGCGCCGTCGTCTCGACGGTGCGGGAAGTGAGTGCCGGTAGTGGAAGCAGCAGTAACGAGCAAGAAGCACTGCTCACGCCCTGGCGCCACATCCTCCTCATGCTCGACGGCGACCACGCTGGACGGACAGCATCGCGAGAAATCCGCCCGCGCTTCCAGAATGCCGAGGTCGCTGTGGCGGAACTACCCGAGGGCTATGACCCCGACCAACTAAGCGATTACGACCTGCGAGCCTGCTGCAACAATTACCATTACCAGGCGCCCCATTTAAGAAACGGCTAGCGGAAGATTCACTGCCGCGATCAAAGCGGTTTCGTCCCATTTGATCTCAAGTGTTCGACGGTTGCGCTTGTAATTGAAACAAAGCGGAAGCGGGCGACATTGTTCGATAGGTCTTTGGAGAACTTTTGAGCTCCCGGTGAACCAGGCGGTGCAGGGTGCCTGTGAGTTGCTGGACCGACCAGAAACTGGGCGACCCGAGATGGGCCCCCGAGTGCGGGCGGTTCGTTTGCCCTATGGGATGAGGCATGCGCTCTCTGTCCGGTGGGCCGCGGCTGCGGTACGCTGCGGACAGGGTCATGAACACCACCAGACTGCGCGTCTACGTGCGGGGCGCCGTCCAGGGCGTCGGCTTTCGGCCCACCGTCCATCGCGTCGCCACCGGACTCGGACTCCATGGTTTCGTCACGAACTCGACGAGCGGGGTGGAGATCGAGGTCGAAGGCCGGACCGACCAGGTGGACCGGTTCGTCCCCACGCTCCTCGATCAGAAGCCGCCTCGCGCCATCATTCAGGGCCTCGAATTCCGTCGTCTCGATCCCGTGGGCCACAAAGGATTCGAGGTCCGCGAGACCGACGTGCGGGGCCCCGCCACCACTCTCATCCTGCCCGACATCGCGACCTGCGCCGACTGCCTGCGTGAACTCTTCGATCCGTCGGACCGGCGATGCGGCTACCCGTTCATCAACTGCACCAACTGCGGCCCTCGCTTCACCATCATCGAGTCGCTCCCCTACGACCGCGAGCGCACCACCATGGCGCGGTTCGTCATGTGCCCGGACTGCCGCTCGGAATACGAGAACCCGCGTGATCGCCGGTTCCACGCCCAGCCCAACGCCTGCCCTGTGTGCGGGCCGCAATTGAAGCTTTGGGATCCGTCGGGCGGAGTGTTCGCGACGCGAGAAGACGCGTTGACCGCGGCGACCGATGCCCTCCGCGCGGGCCGGATCGTCGCGGTGAAAGGCATCGGTGGCTTCCATCTGATGTGCGACGCGCGGAACGACGCCGCGGTGCGCGCGCTGCGCGGGCGGAAACATCGCGAGGAGAAGCCCTTCGCGCTGATGTTCCCCGATCTGGCTTCGGTGCGGGGGGTCTGCGCCCTGAGCGCGCTCGAAGAGCAACTCCTCAGTACGCCCGAGGCGCCCATCGTTCTTCTTCTCCGGCGGGGGAGCGCAACCATCTGCTCCTCGATAGCTCCGGGAAATCCGTATCTGGGCGTCGTTCTTCCCTATGCGCCGCTTCATCACCTGCTGATGAGCGCGCTCGGTTTCCCTGTCGTAGCCACGAGCGGCAATCTGACCGACGAACCCATCGTCACCGATGAGCACGATGCGCTCGATCGTCTCGGCGAAGTTGCCGACCTCTTCCTCGTCCACGATCGACCCATCGCGCGCTACGCGGATGATTCAATCGCCCGGATCGTCGGGGGCCGCCCCATGCTGCTGCGTCGCGCACGCGGATACGCTCCTCTGCCCCTCGCCAGGACCGCGTCGCGAGAGGCGATCCTCGCGGTGGGCGCCCACCTCAAGAGCACCTTCGCCTTCTCGGTGGAAGGGCAGCTAGTGCTTTCGCATCACCTCGGCGACCTCGAGACACCGCAGGCCCTCGCGGGCTTTCACGATGTGGTGAAGCGCCTGCCCGGCCTCTACGGTTTCAAGCCCACGACCATCGCCCACGACCTCCATCCGGACTACGCTTCGACACAGTTCGCGGAGACGCTCCCCGGGCGTCACGTGGCCGTGCAGCATCACGCCGCTCACGTCTTCGCGTGCATGGCTGACAACGAGCTCGAAGGCGAAGTCCTCGGCGTGAGCTGGGACGGAACAGGCCTCGGCACGGACGGCACGATCTGGGGCGGCGAGTTTCTGCGCGTGCGCGAAGGAGCCTTCCGCCGGGTGGCGCACCTGCGGACCTTCCCGCTCGCTGGTGGCGATTCCGCGGCGCGTGAACCGCGACGCAGCGGGCTTGGGCTGCTTCACGAGATGGAAGGCGATGCCGCGTTCACCCGCCCTGATCTCGCGGTGAGGCTGGGCTTCGAACCAGCCGAGCTTTCGGTCCTCCGCGGGATGTTCCGAAGCGGCACGGGAGTGGCGCGCACGTCCAGCGCGGGCCGCCTGTTCGACGGCGTCGCGGGGCTGATCGGCCTTCGGTCGCGCGCCGCCTTCGAAGGCCAGGCCGCGATGGAACTTGAGTTCGCGGCCATGGAGGCGGAGGACGAGGCGTCGTATCCGTTCACGTTCGCCGGCGAGGTGGTCGATTGGGCGCCGATGATCCAGGCGATCGAAACGGACCGCACGGCCTCACTGCCGGTCGGCCGAATTGCGAGGCGCTTTCACAACACGCTCGCGGAGATGATCGTGGCCGTGGCCCGTCGCGAGGGTCTGCCACGCGTCTGTCTCACCGGGGGCTGTTTCCAGAACGTCGTGCTGGCAGAGAGAGGGATCCATCGCCTGACCGCGACCGGCTTCGCCCCCTATTGGCACCAGCGCGTACCACCAAACGACGGCGGCATCGCGCTTGGACAGCTGGTGGCTGCCGGAGCGGCACCTCAGGGGTGAACCTCCAGTGGAGAGAGGACCTTGCCTCGTCTTGCCTCCCTGCGCAACGGCCGGCCAACCCGGGTCGCCCCTACATCGAGATCGAGCCCTCGCGGAAGTCCGTGCGGTCGAGCCAGACGTTGATCAGCACCGGCCGGCCGGCGGCGGCGAAGGCGCGGGCGCGAGCCAGCGCGCTCTCAACCTCGTTTGCGTGGCGGACCTCGATGCCTTCCGCGCCAAAGGCGCGCGCTACGTCGTGATACGCGGTGCGAGCGAGTACCGTGCCCACGTCGTCGCCCAGCATCTTCACCTGCTCACGCGCAATCTGGGTCCAGCCCGCGTCGTTGCCCACCACCGCGATCACAGGGATGCCGTGACGCACGAAGGTGTCGAACTCGGCGATGCCGTAACCCGAAGCCCCGTCGCCCCACAGCAGCCACACTTCGGACTCCTTTCGCGCGAGGGAAGCGCCGAGTGCAAAGCCCGCGCCCACGCCCAAGGTGCCGAAGACGCCAGGGTCGAGCCAGGTCAGCGGACCGCGGGGGCGCAGGATGTAAGAAGAGGTGGCCACGAAGTCGCCGCCGTCGGCCACGAACACCGCGTTCTCGCCGGCCGCGCGATCGAGGGCCCGGAAGAAGGCCACCGGATTGACGTGCCCGGCCGCACCCGCGGCCTGGGCATCGATGCCGGTTTCACGGGTCTGGTCGCGCTCGTGCAGTGCGGTGATCCAATCGGCGCGGCGGGCCTTTTCGGCCACGCGATCGGCCAGCTGCTCGACGAAGAGGCCGGCATCGCCCAGGGCCAGGATGGTGGGCGTCCGGTTCAGTCGCGCTTCTTTGGCGCTACGATTTGCGGCGATGAGGGTGGCGTTGCGCCTCACGTGTTTGCCGTAGTCGAGACGGAAGTCGCACGGCACTCCCGCGAGGACCACGCAGTCGGATTCGCGCAGGGCCTTGCGCCGCTCGTGCCGCATCTGGAGTGGATGGTTGCTTCCGAGCAGGCCGCGGGCCATTCCGGACAGGTAGACGGGAATTCCCAACCGCGATACCGCGGCGCAGAGCCGAGCGGCATTCGTGGCCTGGGCCAGCGACTGGCTGCCGATCACCAAAAGCGGGCGTTCGGCGCGAGCCAGCGCATCGGCGGCGCGGGCGATCACGCGGTTTCCCGGATGGGGAAGGCGAACGTCGGTCACGCTCGACACCATGGGACCCCTGGTTCCCGCGAACAGGCGCGAGGCATGGCGGTTCAAGTACCAGCGCAGCGCCCGATCGGGAATCGCCGTGCCCTTGCCCGCGGCATCCGCGTACCACAGTCTTATGGTGGCCTCTTCGTAGAGCAGGTCCACCGGGCATTCGATGAATACCGGCCCGGGGATGCCGGAGCGGGCGGCGGCGAGCGCCTCGGTGACCGCGGGGCCGAGGTCGGCCACGCGGCGGACCTGCTTCACGAGCTTCACGTGCGGCGCGATCAGCGGGCGCTGGTCGATGTCCTGAAGCGCTCCCCGGCCTTGAAGTGCGGTAGGCGCGGCGCCTCCGATCAGGAGGACGGGGGACTGCGCGAGTTGCGCGTTCTTGAGCGCGGTGATGGTGTTGGTGAGGCCCGGACCCGCGGTGACCGCGGCCACCCCGGGGATGCCGGTGAGCCGCGCCGTGGCATCGGCCGCGAACACCGCGGTGACCTCGTCGCGCGTGTCCACGATGCGGATGCCCCGCGCTTTGGCAGCCACGAGAATGGGCGAGATGTGTCCGCCGCACAGCGTGAACATCACGGGGACGCCATGGGCCTCCAGGGCGGCGGCGATGCGATCGCCACCGTGGGGGATGGGCTGCGGAGAGGTCATGCCGACTTCCTTCCCGCGGCGTGTTTCGCCGCGTGGTCTTCGATGAGGGTGCGATAGTCGATCTTGCCGATGCGTGTCTTCGGCAGGTCGTCCCGAAACTCGATCTCCCGCGGGCATGACCACTTGATCAAGCGCTCCCGGCACCAGGCGATGAGGGCGGCTTCGGTTGACGGGCCCGCCTCCGCCGGATCCCGCAGAACCACGTAGGCCTTCACCCGTTCGACCTGCGCCTCATCGGGCACGCCCACCACGCAGGCGTCCTTCACCAGCGGATGCTGGTGGTGGAGAGGGGCGTCTTTGGCGTGGCCGCGGCGAGGGTGCCGTAAAAGGCGTCGAGCACGAGGGCGGTGCGGGCCCCGCTTGCGTCGAGGTAGTGGGTGATCTCGACCGCGGTCGAGAGGGGATGGATGAGCGCCGAGACCGCGCCCAGGCGGTTGGCCGCGTAGAAGGCGATCAACCCGGCGGGCGATGTGGGCCTCGAGATGAGAAGACGGTCGCCCGCTTTGAGCCCAAGGCGGCCGAGGCCTTCGGCGCAACGGTTCGATGGCGCGGAGGAGTTCGGCGTATGAGGACGACGAGCCGAGAAACTCCCAGGCTGGGGCCTCGGGCCCGCGGCGGGCCGTGGCCGCGATCGACTCGTACAGAGTGACCTTGGGGTAGTCGAGGTTTCGCGGTACCTGGCCATAGAAGCGCAGCCAGGGCGGGGACTCGACCATGCCGTTATGGTACCCGTCCCGAGGCCCCGAGGAGCTTCGGGGACCTCGGAACGCTCCCGCTCGCCTCAGGACTACGGGGGTCGGGCCCTTCATCCGATAGAGCTTGGTGGCCGCGCGCACGAAGAGACTCTGAGCATCGCTTTCGAGAGTTCTTTGTAGGCGTCGCCCGCCCTCGAACTGCGGAGAGAGTCTCCGGCCGCCCAGATGCCGGTACTGATACCATTCAAGGCACATGGAAGCGACCGTCTTGCGGCTCGATCCAAACGAGCCGTTGCCGCCCGAATTCGAGGCCTGGAATTCCCAAACGACCTTGGCGCTGATTTTCGCGCTCTCGCGTCCTGCTCCCGCCTCCTGCATCGCTCGAATCTGCGCGGCCTTGAAGGATGCAACGGTTCTCGGCTGTTCCACCGCCGGGGAAATCATGGGCACGGAGATCCTCGACGACACCGTCGTGGTGGCGCTGATGAAGTTCCGGGAAGTGACGCTGCGGCTCGCGAGCGCGCCTATCGAAACCGCCGCCGCTTCCCGTAGGGCGGGAGACCAGATCGCCCAGGCGCTGCTCCTGCCCGGGCTCCGCGCGGTCATCGTCTTGTCGGATGGAATAAGGGTTAACGGCAGTCAGCTCGTCGAAGGACTGAGCGGAGCGCTGCCGCCCGACGTGATCGTTACCGGCGGGCTCGCCGGAGATCGGTCGCGATTCGAGGAAACCTGGATCGTCCTGAACGGAACTCCGGTTTCGGGCCACGTGACCGCGGTGGGCCTTTACGGACCTTCACTCGCCATCGGCCACGGTTTCAAGGGCGGGTGGGACATTTTTGGCCTGGAGCGACTCGTGACCGCTTCGACCGACAACATCCTCTACGAACTCGATGGAAAGCCGGCGCTCGCCCTCTATAAGGAGTACCTTGGGGATCTCGCAAACGAGCTGCCGGCATCCGCGCTACTCTTCCCACTGCTCCTCCGAACCGCCGAGGGTGCGGTGGCGCGCACCGTCCTCGCGGTGGACGAAACGAAGGGCTCGATGACCTTCGCGGGCGACCTTCCGAAGGGCTCAACCGTGCAGTTCATGCGAGCGAACTTCGATCGCGTCATCGGAGGCGCTGGAGACGCGGGACTCCTGGCGGGCCGGGGCCTGCCCGAGGATGAGCCGGTTCTGCTGCTCGCCATCAGCTGCGTGGGTCGGCGCCTTGCCCTTGGCGATCGCTGCGAAGAGGAACTGGAGGCGACGCTTGAGTCCATGCCCGCGAAGACGTTGCAAGCGGGCTTCTATTCGTATGGCGAGATCTCCCCTGAGGGGTTGGGGAGTTGTCAACTCCACAACCAGACCATGACGCTGACCGCGATCTCCGAGAGACGGTGACGGGCGAACCCACGCCACCAGGCGCGGAAGCGCGGGCGAGCTTGCATCCGGTGCTCTCCCGCCAGTTGCGGCGCGCGGGCCTCGACCCTCGGACGCCCCCCGCGAACGAGCGCGAGTGGGCCAGGATTCTCGGCACGGTTTCACGCGCTTATGCGGCGGCCGATCAGGACCGCTATTTGAACGAACGGTCACTTGAGATCTCGTCGCGGGAAATGAGGGATCTGCACGCGCAGGTCTACGAAAGCACCCTGTCCGAGTTGGCCGAAGTGCGCCGCGAACTGGATCGCTTCTTCGACCTCTCACCCGATCTCTTCTCCGTGATCGGCTTTGACGGCTCGTTCCTGCGTCTCAATCGTGCGTGGGAATCGGTTCTGGGCTTCCCGGTTTCCGAGTTGATCGGCACCAAGTCATGGCTCCAATGTCATCCCGACGACCTCGCACGGCACCGGGAAGCGGGGCTTCGACTTGTCGCAGGGAAGCAGACGGCCGGCTTCACCTTCAGGTACGTCCACCGTGACGGCAGCGTTCGGGCGCTCGAGTGGGTGGCCATGAGTGACGCCGCCACCAGGCGGGTTTTCGGCATTGCCCGTGACGTGACCGGTCGCTTGCTGGAGAGCGCCGCCCTTCAGCAGGCCAAGGATTCGGCGGAAGCGGCCACCAAGGCGAAATCCGAGTTCCTCGCCAACATGAGTCACGAGATCCGCACGCCCCTGAACGCCGTCATCGGCATGATGGGTCTCCTTCTCGACACTCCGCTATCGGCTTCCCAACGCGAGTTCGCCGAAACCGCCCGCAGTGGAGGCGACGCGCTCCTCGATGTGATCGGCAACGTGCTTGATTTCTCTAAGATCGAGGCCGGAGAAATGGGAATCGAGGAGCACCCGTTCTCGCCTCGTCAGGCGATCGAGGACGCGGTCGACCTTGTCTCTGGGGTGGCTGCGGTCAAGGGAATTGAGCTCGCTTTGATCATCGCCCCCGACTTTCCGGCGCTTCTGCAGGGCGATTTCGCTCGAGTCCGACAGGTGGTCGCGAACCTTCTTTCAAACGCCGTGAAGTTCACCGAGCGGGGCGGGATCGTGATTCGCGCATCCGTGCCGCCCTCCAAACCGGCCATCCTGACCATCAGCGTGGCCGACACCGGACTCGGTATCTCCAAGGACAGGATCAAGCGGCTGTTCCTGCCGTTCTCTCAGGCGGACGCGTCAACCACCCGACGCTTCGGAGGGACGGGCCTTGGTCTTGCTATCTCTCGCCGGCTCTGCGAGGCGATGAGGGGCTCGATTTCGGTCGAGAGCGAGGCCTCTTTAGGCTCCATGTTCACCGTGCGTCTGGAGGTGCCTATCCTCGCCGGTCCGGACACCTCGATCAGTTCCGCCTTTTCTTCAAAGTCCGTCCTGGTCATTGAGCCGTCCCCCTCTGCGCGCGAGGCGCTCGTTTCCTGCCTCCAGGCGTTGGGGGTCACCACCTCGACGGCCCCCGATGTCGGAACCGCCACCGAGGCGTTCGGGCCAATGGAGTTCGACGCCGTCTTCGGGTCTCAAGACACGCAGGGACTCACGAGGTTCAAGGCGGCCTCGATCGTCATCGTGAGACCGCTTGGATCGGCCACCCCCGCCGATCGCGGAATGCATCATGTCTCCAAGCCGGTCAAAGTCGGGAGCGTGCGCTCAGCGCTCGCCAACGTGTTTGGCGTGGAGGCGCCTCGGGGCCGGGACCGGACCCAACCTCTGGATCCCGGGTTCGGCGCACGCTTTCCGCTTCGAGTGCTGGTGGTCGAGGACAACGCGATCAATCAACGCGTGGCCCGGGGGATGTTCGAGAGGATCGGGCTACGGGCCGACCTGGTCGGCGACGGCGTGGAGGCGCTTGTTGCGATGCGGCGGGCACCCTACCATCTGGTCCTGATGGACGTGCATATGCCGCTCCTGGATGGCCTTGAGGCAACGCGGCGCGTGCGGGAGGGTGGCGATGAATTCGCGTCCCAACCGGTGATTCTCGCGGCGACGGCTAGCGTATCCCAGGACGACATCAGCCGGTGCCTCGCCGCGGGCATGGAAGGATTCCTGGCCAAGCCGATCGACATCGCAGCGTTCCTGGAGGCGCTCAACCGATGGGCGCCGATCGCCCTCCAACGGACCGGAGTCAAAGACTCAGATCCCATAAAGGCGTGATTGAAGGCATGCACCTCGGAAACCATCGACTGGGCTCGTGGCTTCTCGACTCAGATTCACGACCGGCTTCTGGCCCTGAAGCGTTAATTCCTGCCTACTCCGTTCGCAGCTTGGTCTCCAGAACCTGATTTGACGAAAAGCCGGTGAGCTGAAGGTAGTGCTCGGCGGAGTCGAGCAAGGCTTGCGCCGGCACCAGGCCCACGATCTCCGATCCCGCGATCGCAACACCGTAGCGCGCGGCCTCGTTCCTTATGGTCTCGACGACCCTGAAAAGAGGTGTCTTCGTGAAGTCGGTCATGTTCATGGAGACCTGGGCGACCTTGCGGCCGTTGATGTCAACGATCAGGCCCATGGCCTTTACGAACCGATAGCCGCCGGTGCTATGGCGTATTCCCTTGGCGATCTTCTTCGCGATCTCCACGTCATCAGTGGCGAGATTCACGTTGAAGGCGACCAGCGGCATGCGCGCGCCCACCACCACCGCGCCGAACGAGGGATGCGGCTCGCTCGGACCGAAGTCGGGTTTCCACAGGGGGTCCTTCAGCTTCGCGGTGAGGCCTTCGAACTGTCCCCGGCGGATATCCTCAAGGCCCTTCCGGTGGGGGGCCGAGGCCGCTTCCTCGTAGAGGAAGACCGGGATGTTGTGGGCGGCCGCAATGGCCTCGCCGACCCTTTTCGCAAGAGCCACGCAGTCGGCGATGGTGGCGCCTTCGAGGGGAATGAAGGGAACCACATCGACCGCACCCAGCCGGGGATGTTCGCCCTTGTGGGTTCGAAGGTCGATCGAAGTGAGGCAGGCGGAGACGAGGGCGAGGATGCCGCGGCACAAAGAATCGGTGTCCCCCGCCAGGGTCAGAACCGACCGGTTGTGCGAAGCGTCGGATTGAAGGTCGAGGATCCGGCCGCCATTCTGGGCCCGGACTTTGGAGACGATGGCCTCGACGACTTCGGCCCGCGCACCTTCGGAAAAATTGGGAACACTCTCAATCAGCATTGGATCCGAACTCTACCCGGCCTTCTTTGCCGGAGACCCGGCCGCCGGCGAGGGAGGTCTCACCCGTCGGTGCAGGCGGCCCGCGGGGCTTGCCGTCGCGAGGGCTTGAAGCGCGGGCGCTAAGCGGCGAAAGGGCAGGCACAAGGCCTGCCCCTACAGTCCAAGCATTGTTGCCCTCCCTGCCTCGGTGTTCGCGAATGCGGCCCCCCATCTAAGGTAGCGGAGGCCGGATTTACTCCGGCCGGAGCGCGGGGGTTGCGCGAAGCCCACCCTTGGGGTGTGGGGGGCTGAGCACGGAGCGCGGTTCGAGAATGCGGCCCCCCTCTAAGGAACAGTTATCCTCAACCCTTCCCCATGACTACCGAGACCCTTTCCCGTCATATCGCCGAACGGATCGTGGCCGACTTCGGCGGCAACACCGATTTCGCCTTGCAGGAACTGTCGAAATACCGGGCGGACCCGTCGAGTGTTGGCCAGGAGTGGCAGGACTATTTCGTCTACGTCCTGAACCTCCCCGAGCCCGAAGGCTCGTCCGAGACCGCGATGTTTCAGCGGCAGCCGGTCACGATGATGGCGGCTTCGGGCGAATCCGCACCGCAAGCCCTCGAAGCTCCCGAGTCCGCGATGGAGATCGAGGTGGAAGTCGAGGAGGAAGTCGAGACCGCCGCCCCGGCCGAGGTTCTTGAACCCACCGTTATCCAGCCCCAGAGCACCGCGGAGACTCAGCTCTTCGAACGCACTCGCCTGACCGGAGCCTCACCACGTCCGGCCGAGGAACCGGCGGCCCTCGCGGTGGCTCCAAAGCCCGCGCAGCACACCGGCGCCATCGCCACCCGTTCCCGCGCCATCGCCCCGCTGATCCTGCCGGGCGACATCGTCGAGCCGGTCCGTGGCGGGATGCTCAAGATCATCGAGAACATGGAAGCCTCGCTGAGCGTGCCCACCGCCACCTCGGTGCGCGAGATTCCGGTCCGGGCCCTCGAAGAGAACCGGCAGCTCGTCAATCGCCATCGCTCGGCCATCGGCGCGCCCAAGGTCAGCTTCACCCACATCATTGCCTGGGCCATGCTCAAGGCTCTTGATACCTTCCCCCGTCTCAACGACGCCTACGCGGAAATCGACGGCAAGGCTCACCGGATTCATCGCGGCGATGTGCGCCTCGGCATCGCGGTCGACGTCCAGAAGAAGGACGGATCGCGCACTCTGCTCGTTCCGAACATCCGGGGCGCCAATACGCTCTCCTTCCCGCAGTTTCTGGAGAAGTTCGACGACCTCGTGGGCCGCTCGCGCCGCAACGGCCTGATGCCCGACGACTTCATGGGCACCACGGTCTCGCTGACCAATCCCGGCACCGTGGGAACCACCGCCTCCTCGCCCCGGCTGATGCCTGGCCAGGGCCTGATTCTCGCCACGGGCAGCCTCGACTACTCGCCCGAGTTCCGCTCGATGTCGCCCAAGACCTTGTCGATGCTGGGCATCAGCAAGGTTATGACCGTGACCTCGACCTACGATCATCGGGTGATTCAAGGCGCCGAATCCGGCTTGTTCCTCGCGCGTATCGAGGCCCTCCTTCGCGGCGACGACCGCTTCTACGAGCGGCTCTTCGAGGATTTGGCGGTGCCCTACCCGCCGGTCCGGACCGAAGTGGATGCGCTCGCCCCCGGACTACTCGGCAGCGCTTCGACTTCGAACAAGGAAGAGGTTGAGAAACAGGCTCGGGTGCTTCAGCTGATCCATACGTTCCGGGTGCGTGGTCACCTGCTCGCTCAGTTCGATCCCCTGGGCGTGAAGCGTCCTGCCGTGAAGGATCTCGATCCCGGCGGTTATGGCCTCACCTTGTGGGATCTCGACCGCGAGTTCTTCACCAACGGTGCGCTCGGCCGCGAGAAGGCGACACTACGCGAAATCCTTGATGTGATGCGTGAGACGTACTGCAACACCGTCACCTCGGAATACATGTTCATCGCGGCCACCGGCCAGAAGGAATGGCTCCAGAATCGGCAGGAGACTTCCCGCAACAAGACTGAACTCACGGCGGCCGAGAAGAAGCGCGTGATGGAGAAGCTGGCCGAGGCCGAGGCGTTCGAGCGCCACCTCCACACGAAGTACGTGGGCCACAAGCGCTTCTCCCTCGAAGGCCTCGAGGCCACCATTCCCCTGCTCGACGAACTGCTCTCGCTGGCCGCGAGGGCCGGGGTGGTGGACGCCGTGCTCGGCATGGCCCACCGCGGACGTTTGAACGTCCTCGCGAACGTGCTTCAAAAACCACTGCCGCAAATCTTCGCGGAGTTCGAGGGCTCCACCGATCCCGACGAAACCCAGGGCTCGGGCGACGTGAAATACCACCTCGGCGCGACCAGCGTACACAAGGGTCCCGATGGCGTTTCCCTGGCCCTCGAACTGGCGCCCAATCCGTCTCACCTTGAATTCGTGAATCCGGTGGTCGAAGGCATGATCCGCGCCAAACAGGATCTGCGCGGCGACCGCACCCATGTGACGGCAGTGCCTGTCCTTCTTCACGGAGATGCCGCGTTCGCGGGCCAGGGTGTAGTGGCCGAGACCTTGAATCTCGCGGGCCTTTCGGGTTATGGGACGGGTGGCACCATCCACATCGTCACCAACAACCAGATCGGTTTCACCACTCTGCCCGAGGACGCCCGCTCGTCGACCTACTGCACGGACGTGGCCAAAATGGTGGCGGCCCCGGTGTTCCACGTCAACGCCGACGACCCCGATGGCGTGATTCACGTGGCCCGCATGGCCTTTGAATTTCAACGAACCTTCAAGCACGACGTGGTCATTGACCTGGTCGGCTATAGGCGTTGGGGACACAACGAAGGCGACGAACCCGCCTACACCCAGCCCACCATGTACGCGCGGATCAAGAACCATCCGTCGGTGGCCACGATCTATGGGGAGAAACTCATCCGATCGGGTGCACTGTCCCGTGAAGACCTCGAGACCATCTGGGCCACGAAGCGCGCGTTGATGCAGCAGACCGAAGGCGGCGCTCTGCCCGAGCCGAAAACACCCCCCGCGGAGCCTGTGGAGGTGGACGCGGCGGCCATGGCGGGTCGCATTCGCGCCACTTTGCAGGGCCTGACCCTGATCCCGCCTGGTTTCGAGCCGCATCCCAAACTGCTACCTTTCCTGAAGAAGCGCGCCGAACTCATGGAAGGCCGGGGCAAGGGGGAAGTGGACTGGGCCACCGCCGAGGCTCTCGCCTTCGGTACCCTTCTTCTTGAAGGCATCTCGGTTCGCCTCTCCGGCCAGGACGTGGGCCGGGGGACGTTCTCTCAGCGCCACGCCATCCTGTACGACCATCGCGACGCGAAGGAATTCGTGCCCCTTCAGCAACTCGCGGCGGGCGGCTCGCGTTTCGACGTCTACGACTCGCTTCTCTCCGAATGCGCGGTGATGGGTTTCGAGTTCGGCTACTCCGCGGTTCACTCAAGGGCGCTCGTGCTCTGGGAGGCCCAGTTCGGCGACTTCGTCAACGGGGCGCAGGTGATTGTCGATCAGTTCCTTGCCGCCACCGAACAGAAGTGGAATCAACCGGTGGGCCTCACGCTTTTACTGCCTCATGGCCACGAGGGTCAGGGTCCGGAGCACAGCTCAGGGCGACTCGAGCGCTTCCTGACCTTGTGCGCCGAGAACAACCTGCGGGTGGCCTATCCGTCGACCCCGGCCTCGTTCTTCCATCTTTTGCGGGCCCAAGGGCGCACGGCCGCGAAGAAGCCTCTGGTGGTCTTCACCCCGAAGTCGCTGTTGCGAGCACCCCACTGCGTGTCCACGCTCGCCGACCTCTCCGATGGCCGGTTTGCCCCGGTGCTCGGCGATCCCGGCGTCGATCCCGCGATGGTGCGCCGCGTAGTGATCACGTCGGGCAAGGTGAGCTACGACCTCATGAAGGAACGCGAAACGCGCGGAGCTCGCGACGTGGCCATCGTGCGTCTCGAGCGTTACTACCCGTTCCCCGCCGCGGAACTCGCAGCCGTGCTCAGCACCTACCCCGTGACCGCGGAAATCGCCTGGGCTCAGGAAGAGCCGTCGAACATGGGACCCTGGCGCTTCATCCGCGAGCGTTTCCTGGATGGGGAGGTCCCGGGTTTCGAAGCCCGCTTCCCGTCCTACATCGGGCGCGACGCCAGCGCCTCGCCCGCTCCCGGCTCACATAAGGTTCACACCCGCGAGCAGGACGAACTGGTCGCCAAAGCCTTTTTGTAGGGCTGGCCCGGTGTTCGCCTATGGGCCCGGGTGGCCGCCTTTTGTCCCTGCAAAGAGACGGGCGTCAGTTGCCGAACACGATTCCTTGGGCCAGCGGCAGGTCTTTCGAGTAGTTGATGGTGTTGGTCTGACGGCGCATGTAGGCCTTCCAGG
>CAZFQH010000049.1:0-10831 GCA_964520805.1 uncultured Acidobacteriota bacterium
CCTTCTGACCTCGGGTCACGCCCCAGTGCCGCAGCGGCGAATAGGTGGTGATACCGGCGCACAGAAGCGGGGCCACCGCCGCGAGGTCGAGCTTCTCGGGCACGCGCAGACAGAAGTCTTCGTCCACCACCATCTGGGTGGAATACCCGCCGTAAGTCTGATGTCCGGGCAGGTGCTTATCGGGACTGTTGTAAGTCATCGTGAATCCGCCCTGGCAGTACTGCTGAAGCCCGTCCTTGCAGCTGTCACAGGTCCGGCACGAATCGACGAGGCACCCCACGGCCACCACATCGCCCACTTTGAACCTCTTGACCTCCGCCCCGGTTTTGGTGACCCGGCCCACGATCTCGTGCCCCGGCACGCACGGATAGTTGGTCCCCGGCCATTCGCTCTTCGCGGTGTGCAGGTCGGAATGGCAGACCCCGCAAAAGAGCACGTCGAACTGCACATCGCGGGCGAGGGGCTCGCGGCGTTCGAAGGTGAAAGGACCGAGGGGAGACGATTTGTCGAAGGCGGCGAAGGCTTTGGCTTGAGTCACGAGATTCCTCTGAAGTTTGGGGATTTTGGAGAACGGGAGGTTAACAACGGCGGGCGGACAAAGCCCAGTTCGAGTGCTTACGCCCGCGCTCAGGCGAGATCGAAAAAGTGGAAGTGAGGATCTGGCTCCGATCAGGAGGGCGTCGGGGCGGGGGCCGGCGATACGGAAGGCGGGACGCGATAGACCGCCGCGTTGATGTGCATGCCGGCTCCCACTGAAGCGAACACCAGGATGTCGCCCGCGCGGATCGCGTGACCCTGCATGCGTCCCTTGCTGAGCAGGTCGAGGAGGGTCGGCAAGGTGGCGACCGAGCTGTTCCCAAGCCACGAAATGGTCATGGGCATCACGTCCTCGGGCGGGGCGGCGTCATAGAGGTCGTAGAGCGCTTCCAGGATCGCCTCATCCATCTTGCCGTTGGCCTGGTGGATGAGGATTTTGTGGACCTCTGAGATGGAGACGCCGGCCTTATCAAGACACTGCTTGATCGCGGTCGCCACGTTCTGGAGAGCGTACTTGTAGAGTCTCCGGCCCTCCATCTTCAAGAAGATGGCCTCGAGGAAGACCCCCTGGTTGTAGGACGGACCCATCACCAGCATCGTCGAATGGTCGAGGGTGTCCGAACGCACGGCATGAGCCAGGATCCCGAACGGCTGGTCGGTCTCCCGTGCCTCGAGAATCACCGCCCCCGCTCCATCCGCGTAGATCAGACTGTCGCGATCGTGGGGATCGGAGACGCGGGACAAGGTGTCCGCACCAATCACCATGGCCCGGCGGATATCGCCCGCCCGAATCATGGCGTCGCACAAGATGACGCCCTGCAAAAAGCCCGGGCAGCCGAAAACCACGTCAAAGGCGGCGGCGGCCGGATTGACGATCTTCAGATGAGCTTTCACGCGGGCGGCCAGGGCCGGGACGAGGTCCGAGTGGCGTGAGCCCGCGCGCACATCGCCGAAGTTATGGGCGACCACCAGCGCGTCCAGGGTCTCGCGGTCGATGCAGGAAGACTCCAAGGCGTCGGTGGCGGCGATCGCGGCAAGGTCCGACGTCACCTGATGATCTTCCGCGTACCGTCGCTCGCGAATCCCCGTGATGGCTTCGAACTGATCGAGGATCTGTTCGTTGGACTTGGCGATCTTCTTGCCGTCCGGGCCCCAAAACTCCCGATCCAGCATCTCCGAGTTGGGCACGCGGCGCTTCGGAAGAGCACTGCCGGTGCCGACGATCACGGTTCGCACGCCCACGGCTACACTCCGAAGAGCCGGTCGAAATTCGCGACGGTCGCTTCCCCCATCTCTTCGAGAGAGACGCCTTTCACCTCGGCCATCCGCCGCGCGACCTCGACCACAAAGGCCGGCTCATTGCGCTTCCCGCGATGGGGCGGAGGGGCGAGGAATGGGCAATCCGTCTCGGTGAGAAAACGGTCGAGAGGCACCGTGCGGGCAATCGCGCGGAGCGCATCAGCATTCGCGAAGCAGGCGATGCCCGAAAACGAGATGAAGAAGCCAAGAGCGAGGGCCGCGTCCGCGAGACTCTGAGTGCCGGTGAAGCAGTGGATGACGCCGCCCACCTCGTCCGCTTTCTCCTCCTGGAGGATACGGATGGTGAGGTCATCGGCTTCGCGCGTATGAATGATCACGGGCCGCCGCACCGCCCGCGCGATGCGAATCTGGCGGCGGAACACTTCTTCCTGCTGATCGCGCGGAGAGTGGTCGTAGTGGAAGTCGAGGCCGATCTCGCCGATCGCGCACACTCCTGCGGTTTCGCCCAGGGTCTGGAGGCGCTCCGCCAGCCCCTCCGTCCACGAAATCGCTTCGTGGGGATGCAGCCCGCCCGAAACCTTTAGACCGCAGTCACGAGCGGTGGTTAGGCCACGATCGAGGCCCACGCTGTCATCGGCCTGGGCCACCAGAAGCATGCGGACCACGCCCGCTTCGGCGGCGCGCTTGAGAAGGGCGGGACGATCGGAGTCGAACTCGGCGAGGTCGATGTGGGTGTGGGAATCGGCGAAGGGCATCGCGGGAGTTTCGCAGGAACCGTGCTTTTTCGCCGCTCCTCGACCCGAAAAGGTTGCGCGCTATTTCTTCCCGCAAGGGACCGACGGGGAGAGATAGCCGAGCGACTTCATCTGCTCGCAAGCCGCAGGGTCGATGCCCGCGGCGGAGTCCGCCACCACCGCCCGATTCTTGAGGGTGGCGACCCAGGCCAGCAGGTTCTGGCGATAGGTCTCGCGCAGGGCGAGGGGGGCACGCGGCGCATAGTCGTGCGATTTCCCTTCCTGCCTTGGGGGAGCCGCTCGATCGAACAGAGAAAACTCCGTCGTCACGGTGTTGTAGATGAACGTGTGCGAGGCATTGCGAAGGGCGTAGACCGGCCGCGCCCACACGGTTCGGGTCAGGACCTCCCGAGAATCGAGTGCCGCCGGGCGACCGGGGTCTTGAATGCGTTCGAGAAGAGAGCGCCCCTGGAAGGCGCGCGCCGAACCGCCCGCCCCCGTGAGACCGAAGATATCCAAAACGGTAGGGGCCACGTCGGTTAGATCCACCAGGGGAGCGATGCGCGCGGGCCGCCGAGACGTCTGATGCGCTTTGGGGAGGACCACAATGAGAGGCACGCGGGCGCTCTCTTCGAACACCTGGGCGTTGTGACCGAGGTAGCCATGCTCGTACAACGCCTCGCCGTGGTCGCCGGTGATCACGACCACGGTGTTGTCGAGAAGACCGCGCGTCTCGAGTTCTCCCCGGAGATACCCCACCTCCTGATCCGCGAAGGCCAGGTTGCCGTCATACAGCCGCCTCAGGTGATCGATCTCTTCCCTGGTCGGCTGAATCACCCCCTGGTTGATGTCCTTCATCCACAGCTTCGAAGGATCCCCCCCATCGCGATGCCGCCGGGGGATCGGGGAATCAGGCCCGAACACGGTATCGAAGGGAGGCGGCGGATCGTAGGGCTCGTGGGGCTCACGGTAGTGGACATAGGCGAAGAAGCGCGTCCCGTCCTTCTTCATGCGATCCAGAAAGCCCGGCAGAAGGTTGCGGAAGCCGGAGGCGGCCGACCCGTATCTCCTCCACGGCTCGTCGAACTCCTTGAAACCGCGATCGAAGCCGTTGAAGGCCCCCGCAACTTGATTGGCGACAAAACCCGCGGTGTGAATGCCCTGGGCGGTGAGGATCTCGGCCAGCAGCAGGCGGTCTTTCGGGAGCTTCGCGTTGAAAGCCACATCTCCGTGGTGCCGATCCGGCTGCTGGGATGTCCATACCGAAGACATCGCGGCCAGGGTGTAGACGGCGGTCGTGTAGGCATTGTCGAAGGTGAAGCCCTCGCGCGCGAAGCGGTCGATGTTCGGAGTGGTGGCGCGATCATGGCCGTAGATGCTCAGCGACTGGGCCCGGGCGGCGTCGAGGACGATGAACACCACGTTGGGCTTCCCCGCTCCCAGGTCGGCCCCGAGTTTGGTGGAGTGGGTGGCCGGAACCTCGCGGGGTTTCTCTTCCGGGCTTTCCGTCTCCCCGAGAATCCGGGGGGCGCGCAGGCTCACGAAGGTGACGCCTGGCTTCGACGAGACGACCTCCATGCGCACGATGAAGGGCGTGCCCGGCTCGCCCGAAAGTTCAAGCTTCGCGGACGGCGCACCCTCCGCCCCAAGCGGCAGGGTGACGCTTTCGCGATTGCGCCCGTCCGTGGCCTCGAACTCAAGCCGCAGCGAAGCCGTGCCTCCCGAGGACATCGACCAGGGTAACAAGGAGCCCTCGAACTCTAGAGTCGCGGCCCTCGGAAGGCGAAAAGCGAAGGAGGTTTGCGAGGAACCGGGGAGCGTGAAGGAAGGCACGCCGTCCTTCTCCGTAACGGCATAGGCGCGCGGGGTGTCCCGCTCGAGCAGCAGATCGACGGTGTTGTCATGCGCGTCGCCGATGGTCAGGCTGAACAGAGCAGCCGCGAAGTCCCGGGTATCACCCGATCCGCCTTCCAGTTCTGCGGGCACGATGGCCCGCGCAAAGCGCAGTTCGAGATCGCTCGTACCGACCCCTGCGTCTTTAGGCCAGTCGAAACGCACTCGAGACCGCGTGGAGGGAATCGGGTGCTCACCGAGTTTTCGACCGTTGACCGATACCGAGAGCCGCTGATCCTCGATGCCCTGGTACGCCTCGATGTCGAAGATCAGGGCGAGGTCGCGAGACTCATTGACGTCGCGGTCGAGGCGAATCGTGGCCTCTTTCCGCACCCACTGGTAGCGCTCGCGGGCCCGCGATTCGGGATCGCCGCCAAACCCTGTGGTCAGGTGTTTCTCGGCATCCGGCCAGCCGAAAATGATGGTCTGCCGGGCGGACGACCGCGAGGCGAAGGTCAATCGCTCGGCGAGGTCGACGATCACGGTACGCGGCCGAGCCACCGTGGAGCGGTAGACCCAGGTTCCGAGCGCCGCACTGAGCAGGACCGCGGTGAGGAAGAGAAGAACTCGGCGCATCGACATCAAGGGGAGACGGAGGATATGTCGAATGCCTGGTTCCGTCCCATAGCGAAGCCGCCGGACCGCGCGCGCCCGCTTGTCAGAATCACGCTTTGGACGTACATTGAACATCATGGCCACTCAGATTGAACTCATCGACAGATACAAGAAAGAACTCAGCAAGCTGAAGGTGAAAGTCGATGACGTTCTGCTCAAGGCGGTGGTGAAGTCGCTCGGACCCGCGGTCTACCGCGACGATGCCTCGAAGATCTCCGCCGACGACGCCGACGAACTCGAACGTGTGAAGCAGAACTTCATGGTGCGGCGGCTCGGGCTTTCGAACGGACCGAAGCTTGAGGTGATGCTCAACAAGGCGATCGACCAGATGGGCCGGACGAAAACCGCCAAACACCGCGCGGTCCTCTACTACATCATCACCCGCGACGCGAAGCGCGAAGCCGCACTGCTGTAGTTCAGCAACCCACAACCGCCAGTACCCCTAAGGGGGGTGCAAGTGCATCATGATTGTGGTTTGACACCAAGCGGTGTCAGGAGTCTCATCAACCTTTCAGAAGCTCAGAATCACAAGGGGACAATGATGACTACTAAGACATTGACATCCGCACGAATTCGCCAGAACATCGCCCGTTTCGCTCTAAGCGCCGCACTACTGGCGGGCTCGGCAAGTTCCGATGCCCAACAGGCGGCGAGGGTCAAGGACATCAACCCGGCCCTGAGTTTGAGCTTCGGCCTCACCCCCAGCCAGATTCTCGACGCGGGGCCGATTTCCGGGACTCCCCGGTTCTTCTTCACCGGGGCCGACGACCGAAACGGAACCGAACTGTGGAAGAGTGATGGAACCGGCGCCGGAACCGCCCTCGTGCGGGACATCTTCGCGGGCGTCGAGTCGTCGAGCCCGGCCCATCTGGTCTACATCGGGACCACCGTCTACTTCACCGCAACCGATGGCGCCGGCGGGCGCGAACTCTGGAAGAGTGACGGAACGCTCGCGGGAACCATCCTGGTGAAAGACATCGCGGCAGGAGCCCGCTCGGCCGCTCCGGCCGACCTCGTGAACCTGAACGGCACCCTGTTCTTCTCGGCGTTCGAGAGCGCCGGTGGCCGTGAGCTATGGAAGGCGACGGCACGGCCGCGGGCACCGTCCTCGTGAAGGACATCTACTCGGGCGCCACCTCCTCCAATCCGGGCCGCCTGACCAGTGTCGGCAGTGTCCTCTACTTCAACGCGAACGACCCGGTCAACGGTGTCGAACTGTGGAAGAGCGACGGCACGGCCGCAGGGACGGTGCTCGTGAAGGATGTCTCTTCCGGCAACGGTTCCTCGAACCCCGACTCCCTGACGAACCTCGGAGGCACTCTCCTCTTCAGCGCCTCCACCACTGCGAGCGGCTCCGAGCTGTGGAAGAGCGACGGCACCGACGCGGGCACCGTCCTCGTGAGAGAGATCGCCACCGGAACCGCTTCCGCCAGTCCGACCGGCCTGGTGGTTCTCGGCAGTGTGGCCCTCTTCGCGGCCAACGAGGCCACGAACGGAACGGAGCTGTGGAAGACCGATGGCTCCACTGCAGGCACCGTCATCGTGAAGGACATCAATCTGGCCGCGGCATCGTCGACTCCTTCCTCTCTCACCAAGGTGGGTGCGGCGATCCTGTTCGTGGCGGACGACGGCAGCGGTGGTGCGGAGATCTGGCGCAGTGACGGAACCAACGCCGGCACCACCCTGGTCAAGGACATCGTCACCGGAACCGCCTCCTCGGTCCCGACCAGTTTCGCCGTCCTCCCTCTCGCCTCCGGCAGCGCGGACCCCGCGGCTCTGACCCAGACCATGTTCTTCTCCGCGAGTCTTGCCAGCATCGGCCGCGAGTTGTGGCGCACCGACGGCACCGCCGCCGGTACCGTGCTGGTGAGTGACATCTTCCCGGGCTTCGGCTCCTCTGGTCCTTCCTTTATGGCGAGCGCGGCCACGACCGGCTCCGCCAACCTCTATTTCTCGGCCAATGACGGGACCAACGGCAGGGAGTTGTGGGTGGTGAGCGGTGCCGCACTCGGAACCGCGACCATCGTCAAGAACCTCAGCTCCCGATCCTCCCTTCCCACCGGCGCCGTGACCCTGGGCGACCGGCTGTACTTCACCGCCTTCGATGGCACCAACGGGAACGAACTCTGGCGAACCGATGGCACCGACGCCGGAACCGTGCTGGTCAAGGACATCTTCCCCGGCAGCGGGTCCTCGGATCCCTCGAACCTGACCGTCCACCCTTTCAGTATCTACTTCGTGGCGGACAACGGAACGAACGGTCGCGAGTTGTGGCGGACGGACGGCACCGAGACGGGCACGGTCCTGGTCAAGGATGTCTACCCTGGCCTCGAGTCTTCCGGGCCCGCGCTGTTGACGTCGACGGTCAGTAACTTCTACTTCACCGCCGACAACGGCGTGAACGGACAGGAGTTGTGGAAGGTCGATGCCAGCACGGGCGCGGGCGGCGCGAGCCTCGTCAAGGACATCCTGGTGGGAAGCGGCGCGTCCGCACCCTCGGACCTGTACTACTTTCCAGCTGGGGGCAAGTTGTTCTTCACGGCCGATGACGGGATTTCGGGCCGCGAGCTTTGGACGAGCGATGCCACCGGCACCGGCACCGTGATCGTCAAGGACATCCTGGCCGGGCCGGGATCGAGCGCTCCCGCCGGCCTCAACGCGTCGAACAACACCATGTTCTTCAGCGCCGACGACGGTATCAACGGCCGCGAACTCTGGAAGAGCACCGGGACGCTTTCGGGCACCAGTCTGGCCAAAGACATCTTCCCGGGAACCGGCTCGTCGTTCCCGAGCGGACTCACCCCCTTGGGAACCACCCTGGTGTTCGCCGCCGAGGACGGCACCAACGGCCGCGAATTGTGGAAGAGCGATGGCACCACCGGGGGCACACTGCTGGTCAAGGACATTCTGACCGGAGCGGTCGGTTCGGAACCAACCGGATTGGTCCGTTCGGCTCCCTACCTCTTCTTCACCGCCACCACCACGGCGGAAGGCACGGAGTTGTGGAGGACGGATGGATCGACCTCGGGCACCGTGCTGGTAAGAGATATCGTTCAAGGTGCCGGGTCTTCTTACCCGTCCCTTCTCACCGCGGCCAGCCCGATCGTCTTCTTCCGGGCCGACGATGGGGCGAACGGTGCCGAGTTGTGGAAGAGCGACGCCACGACGGCGGGAACCACCATGGTGCAGGACATCAGCGCGGGCAGCGGCTCTTCGGCCCTTCAGACCCTCACTCTGGGAGCGAGCGGCCTGTACTTCTCCGCTGACGATAGTGCCTCCGGCAACGAACTGTGGCTCCTTAAACCCACCATCTCCATCGACGACATCAGAGTGGCGGAGGGAACCAGCTTCTCCGCGGTCGCGTTCGTCGTGTCGGTGAACTTCACCACCACCGCCAACGTTCAGGCCGCGTACGCCACGGCGAACGGCACCGCCGAGGCCGGGTCCGACTACACGCCGAACGTGGGGACCGTCAACTTCGCCCCTCAGGGGCCGCTCAACTCGATGATCCCCCTCACCATCATCGGTGACACCACTCCGGAGCCGGACGAAAGCTTCTTCATGAACTTGTCCGGCGCGGTCAACGGCACTCTGGTCCGCTCTCAGGCCGCCGGCAGGATCAGCGACGACGACGGCGAGATCACGGGCCCTCGGATTTCCATCGCCAATGCCTCGATCCCGGAAAGCAACAACGGCATCACGCTGCTCCCCTTCACCCTCACCCTCTCGGAAGCCAGTTCGAGCAACGTGACCGTGACCTACGCCACGTCGAACGGCACCGCCACCGCCTCAAACGACTACGTCGCAAAGTCCGGAACCGTGGTCTTCCATCCCGGGCAGACCAGTCGCCGGCTGGTTATCGCAGTCAACAGCGATTTGAGCGCCAATGAAGGAGACGAGACGGTTTTCGTAAGCCTCGCGAACCCCGTGGGAGCCACGATTTCAAGGAGTCCGGCCACCGGAACCATCGTTGCCGACGACCCGGGCGACGCCGCTTCGTTGATCAACATGTACCGTCTCTACGCCGACAACATGACGTTCGAGCATCTGTACACGACCGACCTCAACGAGTACAACATCCTGGGCGCCACCTACAACGCGACCACCAAGGTGGGCTGGCTGCAGGAGGGCATCGCGTACAAGCTGCTCAACAACGGCGGAGCCTACAACGCGGCCTACGGCGTGCCGTTCTTCCGGATGTACAACACCGCGGAGCTCCAGCACCTGTGGACCACCGACGCCAACGAGGTTTCGGTGTTGTCCGGCCAGAAGGAGTGGAATTACGAGGATATCGTCGGCTTCCTTTTGCCCGAGACCGCCACCGGCCTGGCCCCGCTCTTCCGGCTCTACCTGCCCGGCACTCCGCTGCACCTATGGACCACGGACGCCAACGAGAAGACGATCCTCTCAACCCAGCGCGGCTGGAACTTCGAGGGCATCGTGGGATACGTGATTCCGTAGGGCAGCTATACGGCCGCGATAGGCCGGCAACGCAGGGGCAGGCCTTGTGCCTGCCCTTTTCCATCGTAAGCCCCCCCGAACGCGTGAAGCAGAACTTCAGGGTGCGGCGGCTCGGGCTTTCGAACGGACCGAAGCTTGATGTGATGCTCAACAAAGGCCATCGACCAGATGGGCCGGTCGAAAACCACCAAACACCGCGCGGTCCTCTACTACATCATCACCCGCGACGCGAAGCGCGAAGCCGCACTGCTGTAGTTCAGCACGCCGAAACCGCACGTACCCCGAGGGGGGGTGCAAGTGCATCATGGTTGTGGTTTGATTCCAAGCGGGTGTCAGGAGCCTCATCATTTTCGTCACTCTGAGCAACCCGGGTAATGCCGCGCTCAGCCGGGCCACGGGAATCGGGACCATCACTTACTCAGCACCGGGCGACCTCACCCTGGTCGTGGACGATCCCAGCCAAAAGGAGGGACACACGGGCTCGACCCTTCTGGGTTTTACCGTCAGTTTGTCCCGCGCCAGCACGACCGCCGTGGTTTGAGGCCGGTGGGTGCGCGCCTTGTGGGCGCTCTTTCCGATGGAAGGACGGCTATTGGCTTCGCGGCGCAGCCCGTAAGGCGACGGCTCCCACCGCGAATGCCGTGATCCAGGCCGCGGCCAGCGGCCAGTCGTAGGTGGTGGGACGAGCCATATCAGCTAGAAGTGAGTCGAGCGGCCCACCCGGCCACAACGCATCCCACATTCGAGTGGGCCGAACGCGGCGGTTGATGAAGAGAAGCCGGCCGGGCTGAAAGGCCGCGAAGAGGAACAAGGCCCACGACCACGTGACCGCGGCAACGATCGCCCGCTGGACCCACGGAATGGCCGTGGCCCAGACCCGGACGAGCCACAGAGCGAGAAACGGTGTCATGGGTGCTACCAGCCGGGCGGGCGGAGATTGGCCGCCCCACCACATCCTCCAGAAAAGCACGGGCACGAGCACCGCGAACACCATGGCGGATTCGGCGCGCCGGGCCTTCCTTTCCTCCTGCGTGGCGGCGGCCGGCCAGGGGAACAAGAACAACGCGGCGAAGGCCGGAGCGTAAGGCAGAATCCCGTACGCGCGGTCGATGAGCAGGCCCACGACGGCTCGCACCGGGTTGAAGGCCGCGTCCTCCGGAACACCCCCATAAGCACCAAGGGCCGTGGGTACGCCGAAAACACTCATCCAGAAAGCCGCGTAAAGGGCTACGCCCGCCGCGGTGACGCCGCCGAACACGCGCGGCGAAATGCGATCCCGATACACCCAGGCCACGAAAGCGATCCCGATCGAGCCCACGGCCATGCGAGGG
>CAZFQH010000049.1:10841-14498 GCA_964520805.1 uncultured Acidobacteriota bacterium
GTGCAGGAAGGGCAGGGAGCAGGCCAATACGGCGGCTACCGCGGAAGCGAGAGCGCCCTGCCCAAACCGCAGTGCGGCGTAGGCGAAGAACAGCGCCAGGGCGGCGGCCGCCTCGGTATAAACGTGAAGGCCGAAGGCGGCGAGCGGGGGCCCGGCGGCCAGGAGGCCGGCAAGGGCGGCGGCGGTGTGCGGAAGTCCCTCGGCAAGCGCCACGCGGAAAACGAGAGCGCCCACCGCCGCAACCAGCGTCCCGAGGAAAGCGACACAGGCGAGTCGTCCGCCGAGCGCATAGATAGGAGCCAGCAGAAACGGCAGGCCGGGGGCGTGGCCGGGGAAGGGCCGTCCGTCCTTGCGAGGCGCCGCATAGTGCGGTTCGGTTCGGCCCCCTCGGAATTCGCGCCAGTCTTCGCGTTCGTAGTTGTCGCGCAGGTCGAGATCGCCCTCGAGCCACAGGCTTTTCGCCATCAGCAGATAGTGCGGCTCGTCGCCCGAAGCGTCTATGCGCGGAACGAAGACCGCGGCTATAGCCGCGTAGAGCGCGGTCATCACCAGGAAGAACCGCACGGGAGTCATGGCCATGCTCAGCCTCGGTCCGAGGATGCGGTTCCTCTCACTGACACTCCGCGACGTAGCCGAGGGCCCTCAACTGTTCGCACTCTTTACGGGACTGGGGTGCGGCCGCTTTCCCGTCCAGCTGACGTCTCGTCCGCATCGCCGACCGGCCCTCCACATCGCGATACTCATCGAGGCCTACACGGTACTTCTTCACTTCCTCGACCAGGTCCGGCCGTGGTCGAACCTCGCCCGGGTCGGTCGAGCGGTCGAAGAACTGACGCGCCGGCTTCGCCGAAATCGGGTCGGTATCGATGAGCTTGAACCGGCGATCCCAGAGGCCCTGATGCCCGCGGTCGTTTCCGCCCGACAGAGTCTCGCGGGTCGAATCCTTGCGGCCCGCGGCGAAGGGCAGGATGCTGCGGCCGGCGAGGCCCGAAGGGAAGGAGACGAGGGCGGCATCGAGCAGGGTCGGCATGATGTCGAGGGTGGTGACGAGCACATCCGAGCGCACCGCCTTCGCACCGCGCCCGAGCACGATGAAAGGTACGCGCTGGACCGGGTCGAACAGATTGGCCCCGTGGTCGAAGTAGTAGTTGTGTTCGCCCAGGCTCTCCCCGTGATCGGAGGAGATGATGACGGTGGCCCGGGCCAGGCCGCCTGCGGCCTCCACGGCTTTGAGCACCTCGTCGAGCTGAGTGTCCGAGTACGCGATCTCGCCGTCGTAGGCGTTGACGTAGTCGGAGAGCCGGGTCTTCCCGGGCATCGCCTCCGCCCACTGACGCGCCGCCCCTCCGAAAAAACCGTCGACCACTTTGAGGCGACGGTCGTTCCGGGGCCGATCGGCAAAGGCCCGGTCGAAAGGGGGTGGCGGCAAATAGGGCGCGTGGGGGTTGACGTAGTGCAGCCAGAGAAAGAAGCCGTCTTTGCCCGCCCTGGACTGGATGAACTCGATCCCCCGGCGGGTAATGGCCTCGGTGCGGGCCACTTCGTCCTTCAGCGCATCGTCCACCCACATCTCGACATAGGTGTTGAAGCCCCGCGCGAAACCAAGCCCCCCCGCGACATTGGCGTTATCCACGAACGCGGCGGTGTCGTAGCCCTCCTTCTGAAGGGTCTCCGCGAGGGTCTGATTGAAGGAATGCAGTTCAGGGTGTTTCGCCGAGTAGCCGCTCTCGCCCGCGGTCTTTCCGGTCATCATGGCGACGAAACTGCCCCGGGTTTTGGGCCAGTAGGTGTAGGCCTCTTCGAACACCGCGCCCTTCGCGGCCCAATGATCGAGCCGCGGCGTGGTGCCCCGGTGATAACCGTACACGCTCATGTGATCGGGTCGAAGGGTATCAACCGTGATGAGGATGACCGGGGGACGCTCCTTGGCAGTGGTCGTGGAAAGCGAACCGCCGGGAGCGCCCGGGCACGCGAGGGAACCAAGGCCTTGGGCCAGAGACAGAGCGAAAAGTCGGTACCGGTTCATCTCGTAATACTGATGCGGCGATGGTCATCGCTCTCACCACCGTGAGTGATGTCCACGCGAATGACTCGCCGCCATGGGTAGGAACCCATGCGCGCGGCCCACTCGATGGCCAGAATGTCTCGTTCGCCGGGAAGCTCGAACAGACCCACGTCTTCGGCACCCAACTCCGAGGCGAGGCGGTAGAGGTCGGCGTGATGAAGCAATCGTCCCGAAGCGCAGGGGTACGTGGTCTGAATCACAAAGGTGGGCGAAGCGACCGACTCCTCGGGCGCTCCAAGCCCGCGGGCCAGACCGCGCACAAAAGCGGTTTTACCGGCGCCCAGATCGCCCTCGAGAAAAATGACTTCGCCTCCTTGCAGTTCGCGAGCAAACTGCGCGGCGATGGTTTCGGTCTCGGCTTCCGACCGGGATTCACGCAGCACTTCGGGCCACCTTGATCGAAGACCGCTCAGCGCCCGAGGGACGCGATGACTCGGGGCAGAGCCTCCGCCACATCGCCCGCCACGGTTCCCCAGGGCCTGCGCTTCCCCGCCCTCTCTCCGGCAAGGCCGTGAATGTAGACGCCGGCGCCCGCGGCCACATCGGCGAGAACGCCCCGGGCCACGATCGCTCCGATGGCACCCGCCAGGACGTCGCCCGTGCCCGCGGTGGCCAGGCTCGAACTGCCCGTGGGATTGAGCCACACTTCCGATCGGGTGTTCGCGATCAGCGTGTGCCGGCCCTTCAGCACCACGGTGCTCCGCGTCTCCGCGGCCGCGCTGTGAACCGCTTTCACGCGGTCTTTCTGAACTGCGGCATTTTCCTTGCCCAGCAGGCGCGCCATCTCGCCCGGGTGCGGGGTCAGCACGGTGGGGCGATCCCGCTGCGCAATGCGGGAGAAGGTCTGCGGCCGCAACCCGTACAAGCCATCGGCGTCGATCACTACCGGACGCGGGCAACGGGCCACGACGTCGAGTACGAGCTCCTGGGTCTTTTCGGAACGACCCAGTCCGGGACCGATGACCACGGCGTCCATACCGGCGGCGATCTCGATAATGCGGCCGGCGGCGCGGGGCAGGTCCCCAAGCTCGGCCCCTTCGCCGAGGCTTGTGGTCATCACCTCGGGTTGGGCCATGGTGACGATCCGGCATACTTCGCCCACCGAAACTACCGTGACCAGCCCGGCCCCGGTACGGAATGCACCTCGGGCCGCGAGAACGGCGGCGCCCGCCTTCCCCAGGGAACCCGCCACGATCAGGACGTGGCCGAAATCGCCCTTGTGAGAGTCCTTCGCGCGGGCGGGAAACGCGGCGCGGGCATCACTTTCCTCGAGTTCAAAAAGACGGGTTCCCCGATCGTCGAACTGAAGGGCCTCGTCCTTGATGCCGATGGACGCGACCACCACCGAGTCCGCCATTTCACTGCCCGGCGAGAAGACCAGGGCGTGCTTCTTGGCCGCAAAGGTCACGGTGAGATCGGCCTCGACGGTTTTCCATTCGAAGGGGCCGCCGTCCGTGGGCACTCCCGAGGGCAGGTCCACCGACACTACTCGAGCCCCTCGCGCGCGCTCGCGGCGGATCCCTTCAATGGCGAGGGCGATCAGATCGCGCGGCTCTCCGAGCGAGCCGGAGCCGAGAAGCGCGTCTACTACC
>CAZFQH010000050.1:0-14494 GCA_964520805.1 uncultured Acidobacteriota bacterium
CGTCGGCGGGGAGAAGAACGGCGCGAGCAGGGCGGTGGAAGGTTTCTCGGGCTCAACAAGGGCGCGAAAATCAAGGGAGAGCGCCAGAGAGATGGCCTTCTGGAACTGGCCCTCTTTTCTCTCAAGCTGATCGCGGATGATCCGCCGGGCTCGTTTCTCGAAACCCGTCTCGGTCGAATCGAGGCGCGCGATGAGGGAGCGGGCGGCGATGAGCCCGCGCAGGAGGGAGGGGACCGTCGGGTCCGGTCGCAGGAGGTCGAGGTTGGTGATCGCGCCCTCTACATTGCGATCGATCGATTTCAGCCCGTCGATCAGCCAGGTCGGGGCGCCACCCGTCTTGACGTAGTCGGCGAGGCCTTGCACTCTCGTGTCGATCCCGTCGAAGAAGGTCCGCTCTCGCGCCGGCAGTTCACCGGAGCCGTTCCGCCTGATGAGTTGATAGCCCACGTCGAACGCTCCGGCCGGAGTCTGCCGAACGAACGCACCCTGGGTTCGATACATCTGATAACCCCGCCGGGCGAGCTGGGCATAAGACTCTCCGAGAACGGGATCGAAGTCTCCAGCGGGGACCGTCACCGTCGCCAGGTGCGGCAGACGTGGAGCGCCGTCGGGGCGGACGGCGTGGAGATAAAGCTTCTTCGGCTGCCACGGGAGCAACCCTTCCCTGATCTGCTCGGGAAATCGGGAAGGGTCGCCTGCCTGCTCGAAGGCGAGGCGCGCGATCCGCTCCGCCACGTAGGTGGTGGCATGGCCCTCGAGCGGATCGCCACGGAAGCGGGAAAAGAGCACGTCCGGTCGTTGCTCACGAACCACGCGAACCGCGTCTTTGAGAACGTCCTCCTCCTTCCATTTCCGCCAAGCCTCCTCAGGGCGCTTCGAGTACCCGTAATCGGCGGCGCGGGTAAAAAACTGGGCCGCTCCGTAGTGACGTACCGCCTCCTCGGCCTCGAGGGTCCGCAAAACGCCAAGGGCGGTGCCGAAAAACGGCGCAATCAGATCCGCTCCGCCTTCACCGCGATTGATGGTAAGAAGGGAGGTCGAGACGCCGAGGCCACGGGCGAGGTAGGTGAGCACCGGGCCGTCTTCGTCGTCCGGGTGCGCCGTGATGTGCAGAGCGGTCGCGGTTGTGCGCAGCGCGAGGAGCGATCTCCGCAATTCTCGATTGGAGTCGGAGAAGACGGTCTCGCCGGGGACCGCGGTCGCAAGAATCATGCTCAAGAGGGTTGCGCCCGCCAGAGTGGAACGTGCCATGGAATCATCATCACACGAGGACGCGTTTACGAAAGCCGAGATGAATCGTGATTCTGGGCGAACGCGGCGGGTAAAACCTTGATCGCGACGTCGCGGGCGGCCCGACTGCGAACCGCAGGGGCCGGGCATGCCCGGCCCGGCCTCTCCGCGTGTGGCATGTCGCGCTCCCACCGCACGCCCCGAGGGCCCGCGGTCGTGCGAATTGACTGGCAAACCGCGCTTGTTTCACTTACGCTCCATGATGGATCAAAGAGGTGAAACCTCTCTCGCCTCCCGTGGGCGGGCTCGGTGCTCACGCTTCGGCGCGTGGGCACGAGTTTGGGTCAGAACGCCGCCGTCTTGTGTGGAGAAAAATCTTGATTCGACACTGTATGGGAAGAGTGGCCGGTCTCGTCGCTGGTCTCTCTCTGCCGCTTCTGGCTGTCCCCTCGGGTGCCCAACCGGCCCCCCGTTCCGCTCCGGCAAAAACGACTCCGGCGCGGATGAAGGAGCCCAAGGTCACGCTGCTGCCCAATGGCTGGCGGATCTCCCCGGTGGGCCAGCACATCACCATCGGCGACCTGCCGATGAACATGGTGATGTCGCCCGACGGCGATCACGTGATCGTCACCAACAACGGCTACAGCCAGCCGAACCTGGTGGTTTACGACTTCACCAAACAAATTGCGCGCGAGCGGATCATGGTCGAGTCCGCCTGGCTGGGCCTCGCTTTCCATCCGGACGGAAAGCGGCTCTACTCCTCCGGTTCGGCGAAGAACCGCGTTGACGAGTTCAGCTGGGACAAAGGCGCGCTCAAGAAAGTGGGCGAGTTTCCCCTGCCAAAACCTAAAAATGACAGTTTCGTGGGCGGCCTCGCGGTCGCTCCGGACGGCAAGCGTCTTTATGCGGTCCACGTGCTCGGCGAGAAACTCCATGCCGTCGATCTCGACACCCGCGCCGTGGTCAAGACTATCGACCTTGCCGCTGAGCCTTACACCGTTCTGGTCTCCTCAGACTCAAGCACGGTCTATGTCTCGTTGTGGGGCGGGTCGAAGGTTCTGGTCCTCGACGCCACCGATCTCTCCTTGAAGAAGGAGATCGAGGTCGGCGAGCACCCAAACGCGATGGCCTTCTCGAAGGATGGCTCGCGTCTCTTCGTCGCCTGCGCCAACACGAACGCGGTCTGGAACATCGATCTTCGTGAGGGCTATGCGACCGAACAGATCAGTATCGCCCCTTTCCCTAACATGCCGCCGGGCAGTACGCCCAACGCGCTCGACCTGTCCCCGGACGGCAAGACCCTTCTTGTGGCCAATGCCGACAACAATACGGTCGCCGTCGTGGAGATCGAGGCCAACGGGAAGGGCGAAGTGGAGGGGTTCATACCGACGGGCTGGTACCCGACCGGCGTCCGCTACTCAAAGGATGGATCGAAAATCTTCATCCTGTCGGGGAAGGGACTCGTTTCTGCTGCCAATCCACGCGGCCGACAAGCGGGCCTGGCCACAAGCCCGGAAGGGCAATACGTGGGCGCGATGCTCTGGGGCACGCTCAGCACCTTGGAGACGCCGGATGCGGGGAAGCTCAGGGAATACACCGCGACCGCGCTCTTTGTCACACCTGACACCGGCAAGTCCCAGCTCGCTCCCGCCAAGGCCCCCGCCCGTTCCGTGATCCCCCGCCGGGTTGGCGCCCCCTCCCCGATCAAGTACGTGTTCTATGTGATCCGGGAGAACCGCACCTACGATCAGGTGCTCGGCGACCTGCCTCAGGGGAATGGGGATGCCTCACTCACGCTTTTCGGGGAAAACACAACACCGAACGCGCACGCCCTGGCCCGACAGTTTGTGCTGCTTGACAACTTCTTCGTGGACGCGGAGGTCAGCTACGACGGTCACGCGTTTTCGACCGGGGCCTGGGCCACGGACGTGGTCGAGAAAATCTGGCCGATGAACTATGGCCGCCGCGAGGCCCGCTACCTTTCCGAAGGGGGCGGGGTCATGAGGAACCAATACGGGAATCTCGCCGCCGGACCACGCGGCTATCTTTGGGACGCGGCGGCCCGCAAAGGCGTGTCGTACCGCAGTTACGGCGAGTTCTCGATCCCCGGCGCCGAGATCCGTTGGGATGAGGAGATGAAGCCCCCCTTCAGCGGATCGGTACCCGGCCTCAAGGACCACGTTCATCCGACCTACCCCCCATACAACCTCTCAATCCAGGACAACAAGCGCATCGACGTCTGGCTCGAGGAATTCCGCGAGTTCGAGAAGACCGGAACCCTGCCCCGACTCAACATCCTGAGGCTTGGAAATGACCACACCGCGGGCACGCGTCAAGGTGCCTGGACGCCTCGGGCCATGGTTGCGGAGAACGACCATGCGTTGGGCCGCCTGGTGGAGGCGATATCGAAAAGCCGGTTCTGGAAGGAGACGGCCATCTTCGTCCTTGAAGACGACGCTCAGAATGGCGCGGACCACGTGGACGCCCACCGCTCCATCGGTTTCGTCATCAGTCCCTACACCCAGCGCCAGGGCGTGGTCGACAGCACCCTCTACACGACGTCGGGTTTTCTTAGAACCATGGAGCTCATCCTCGGTCTCGAGCCGCTGTCTCAATACGACGCCGCTGCGACCCCGCTCTACAACGCCTTCTCGCTGACCCCGAAGCTCGCGCCCTTCACCGCGCTGCCTCCAAGGATCGACGTCAATGAAAAGAACGATCCGCGGGCGTGGGGAGCCAGGGAGTCGGGTGAGATGAATCTGGCCGAAGCCGATCGTGCGCCTGACCTCCTTCTGAACGAGATCGTCTGGCGATCGGTTCGAGGTCCCCATTCGAAGATGCCCCCGCCGGTCCGCGCCGCGTGGCTCAAGCGCGAGGTAGAAGAGGATGACGAAGCAGAAAAGAAGGAGATTAGGCCATGAGGCGCAGTCGGAACGCTTGCGGCGGGCCGCGCATGATCGAAGCGCGGTAAGGGGCGCTGCGCGCCGCGCATCTCACCGGTCTGGAAGCTTTTGTGACGTCATGGCGGTCAACCGAAGTGGTTAACGAGGTTTCGAAACATGAGGACACAATGCGGCTTCTCTCACGCTCTGGTCAGCCTGGGGCTCTCACTGCTGGCCCTGTCCCCGGTTCGCGCGGGAGAGTCGCAGCGTTCCTTCAACTTGGCGTCACTTTGATTCGCGCCGGGACACGCTGATCTCGATCCCCGCTTTTTGGAGCGGCGTTTGCCGAAAGCGACGTCCTCCATGCTGACCGGCACAACCGCTACCTCGACGGCGGGTCTGCCATCGGTTGGCAGCTGCGGCCATCCGGCAGACCGACGCCCGCAGGGTCGCCGATGATGGACCCGCTCGACCGGCCGACGCCCGTGCGAGTGACCACCGACCGAGATCAGTCCATGTCGCGGTGGCGTTCGATCCCACGCCTCGATCCCCTCAAGCCGAGGACAATCCAAGCGGGAGAAGGAACGGGTAAGGGATCCCCTAACGACGTTTCGTGATGGCCTCGAACCAAGTTTCTGCCATCACGCGGTAACCGGCGGCGGAAGGGTGAATGTAGTCGGCGAACAGAGCCACGTACTCGAACGGCGAACGTTCGAAGCCCCGTGAATGAAGATCGAAAGAACCGTTTCTTCCTCCGCGGCCATGCGACTCGGGTGGAACCAAGCGCAGGCCCAATTTACTTGGGCCGGAGCGACGGGGTGCGCGAAGCCTGGCCTTGGGCCATTGGGGGGCGGGGTCGTTCACCGCCCCACAACCAAAAAGAAGGAAAAATCGGGGCGGTAGGATTCGAACCTACGGCCTCCTGCTCCCAAAGCAGGCGCGATACCAGGCTACGCTACGCCCCGACGGTTTCGACTCAGCTTCAGTTTATCCCTTCCGGCTCAAACTCCGAGCTTCGAACGGAAGTACGCGATGGTCGGTACCAGGCCCTCGTCGAGACTCACCTTCGGCTCCCACAGAAGCAGGGTGCGGGCGCGCGTGATGTCGGGCTGCCGGATCTTCGGGTCGTCCTCGGGGAGCGGGCGCTCGACGATGCGACTCTTCGAGCCGGTGGCCGCGATGACCTTCTTCGCCAGGTCCAGGATTGTAAGTTCCTGAGGGTTGCCGATGTTCACCGGGTCGCTCGTGTCCGACAACATCAGACGGTAGATGCCTTCGACGAGGTCGGAGGCGAAACAGAGGCTTCGGGTCTGGGTGCCGTCGCCGAACACCGTGACATCCTCGTTGCGCAGGGCCTGACTCATGAAAGCCGGGATGGCTCTTCCGTCGAGGACGCGCATCCGCGGCCCATAGGTGTTGAAGATCCGCACAATCCGGGTCTCGACTCCGTGGAACCGGTGGTAGGCCATGACCATGGCCTCGGAGAAGCGCTTGGCTTCGTCGTACACGCCGCGGGGTCCGATGGGATTCACATTGCCCCAATAGTCCTCGCGCTGCGGATGGACGAGGGGGTCGCCATAAACCTCGGAGGTTGAAGCGAGGAGGATGCGCGCCTTCTTCGCTTTGGCGAGACCCATCACGTTGTGGGTGCCCAGGCTGCCGACCTTCAGGGTCTGAATCGGCAGCTTCAGGTAGTCGATGGGTGAGGCCGGCGAAGCGAAGTGAAAGATGTAGTCGAGGTCGCCCTCGAGTGCGATGTAGTTCGTGACGTCGTGCTTGACGAAGACGAAATCGCGCCCGGTCAGCCGCTCGATGTTGGCGGCGTCGCCGGTGAGGAGGTTGTCCATCGCGACCACCGAGTGGCCCTTATCGAGCAGGTACTCACATAGGTGAGATCCAATGAAACCGGCGCCGCCGGTGACCAGAGTTCGTGGCATGAGGGCATCTTTCTTACTTACTTGTCGATCAGGGAAGCCTTGGATCAATAGGCGTGGGTTTGTCCGAAACCCCGGAAGAGGGTGAGGACGAGGATCTTGATGTCGAGCAGCAGCGACCAGTTCTCGATGTAGTAGAGATCGAACTCGATGCGCTTCTCCAGGCTCGAGTTGCCGCGCCAGCCGTGGATCTGAGCCCAGCCGGTGAGGCCGCCGCGCACCCGGTGCCGAAGCATGTAGTTCGGGATGTTGTTCTGGAACTGCTGCACGAACGAAGGGCGTTCCGGACGCGGACCCACGAGGCTCATGTCGCCCTTGAGGATGTTGAGGAGCTGCGGCCATTCGTCGAGGTTGTACTTGCGCAGGAAGGCGCCGAGGGAAGTGCGGCGCGGGTCGCCGTCCACCGCCCATACCGGGCCGGTGGACGCTTCCGCGTCTTCGACCATCGTGCGGAACTTGTAGACCAGAAAACGCCGGCCATCGACGGTCATGCGCTCCTGGGTGTAGACAATCGGCCCCTTGCCGCCGCGCAGGACGATGGCGATCACGATCGCCGGGAGCACGCCGGTGACGGTCAGGCCGATCAGCAGGACCAGCGCGCCCACGATATCCATGAGGCGCTTTACCAGGGCCGCGGGGCCGTGCATGGGAGTTTCGTTCAGCGACACGATGGGGATGCCGTCGAGATCCTCGATGCCCGCGCGCAGGGTGAGGCACTGGAGCAGATCGGGCACGATGCGCACGTCGATGAACTGGTTGTTGAGGTTCTTCACCAGATCGACCATGTCCGCGTGACGGTCCACCGGCAATGCGACATAGACCGCATCGATGGCCTTGGAGGCGATGACCTCGTTCGCCTCCTCAAGCGTTCCCAGGACCGGGCGGCCTTCGACCTCGGTCCCCACCCGTTCGCTTTCGGAGAGGAACCCGATCACGCTGAAACCCAGTCGCCGCTGGTCCGCGAGTTTTCGGGCGACGGTTTGACCGAGATCGGAGGTTCCTGCGACGAGGATTCTCACGTCGTTTTCGCCGCGGACCCACGACCGTTCGAACCACAGCAGCAAAAGCCTGCGACCCGCCATCATCAGGGGGGCGCCGAAAAGGACGAAGAGCACGAACACACCCTGCGAATACTCGGCGCTTGGCGCCACTTCGGGCGCGTAGCGGAAGTAGATGCGGATGTAGAGGGTGACGCCCAGGGCCAGGGCGGCGGTGACGATGAAGGCGGCGAGGGTGCGCAGGGAATCGTCGATGGCGCTCATCGGCCGGCGCAGCCTGTACAGCCCCTGCAGGGCAAACACAATGGCCGCGATCAGCAGGATCAGGGGCAGCAACTGCGCGTAGTCGCGAACCTCCGGGACTCCTTTGTAAGGAGGGAAGGGAATGATGACCAGGGTCGAATGAAACCGCGCGTAGTAAGCGGCCATCCATGCGCCCGCCACCGCCAACAGGTCGACGGTGAGGAAGCTCTCGGTGAGTCGCTGTCTTCGCTTTCGCAAACGCCGATATCTCTCTTCTGTGCTGCGGTTCAGTGAATGGCGGCTGGTTTCAGGCCGGGTCGTACCGCGTCCACCACACGGCGGAAGCGCTCTTCGAACTTTTGCCTTGAGAAGCCCGCGGCCCGGTCTCGAAGCGCCAGTTTACTGAAGCGATGGGGAAGGAGTTGACCGAGGGCTCGAGCCACCGCTTCACCGGTCGGCTCCTCAAAGGTCTGGCCGAACTCGCCGTGGTTCACGATCTCCGCACCTCCACCCCGAGCGTTCACCACGGCCGGCCGCCCGCAGGCGAGGGCTTCGGCCACGACAATCCCGAAATCCTCCACGCCGGGAAGGACCAGCGCCCGGCACCCTCGATAAAGGCCCAGAAGTCCCTCGCGATTTCTGGGTCCGAGAAACTCCACGCTGCGCCCCGCACGCGCCCGCAGGCGCGCTTCCTCCGGGCCATTCCCAACCACGAGCAACCGCCGCCCGGTCAGATTCGCGGCGTCGATGGCGAGGTCGATACGCTTGTACGGCACGAGGGCGGAAACCACCAGGTCATAGTCCGGCTCGGGGGCGTGGTCGCCCGGCGTGAAGAAGTCGGTATCGACGGGGGGCTCGATGACTTCGGCGTCGCGTCCGTAGAAGTAGCGGATGCGCCCGGCCACGGTATGCGAGTTTGCGATGTACTCATGGACGTGGTGTGCGGTCGCCACGTCCCACGCCCGCAGGCCCTCGGCCATCACGCGCAAAGCGGAAGATCCCACTTTTCCGGTGCGCGCCGGACCAAAGTAGTCGTCGAACCGGTCCCAGACATAGCGCATGGGGGTGTGGCAGTAGCAGATGTGTCGGGCGTCGGGCCCGGGCGTGACACTTTTTGCCACGCAATGGGAACTGGATACCACCAGATCGAACCCGCGCACGTCGAGGCCGCGCACCGCGAAAGGAAAGAGCGGAAGGTAGTGCCGGTAAAGCCGTCGCGCGAACGGGAGCTTGCCAATGAACGACGTGCGGATCGTGCGTGATTCGAGTTCGGGCGGCAGTGATCCCTTGACGTGAAGAAGCGTGTAGATCGGAGCTTCGGGGAACATCCGCCCAAGCGACAGAAGAACCTGCTCGCCGCCCCGGAATCCCGTCAGCCAGTCGTGCACCAACGCGGTGCGGGGGACTGCTTGATCGTTCACGCTAGTGAAGACTCACGATGGCGAGGCTCAGGAATCGAGCGCTTCGCGGTAGCCCGCGAGGGTCTTGCGGGCGGAGACGTCCCAGTTGAACTTCTTGGCCTGGATCCGCCCCTTGTCCCGAAGTTCCTGCGCGAAAGCCGGATCATCCAATATTCGGGACAGGCCGGCGGCGATCGCTTCGCCGTCGTGAGGATCCACCAGCACCGCGGCGTCGCCCACCACTTCGGGCAGAGAAGAAACATTCGAGGTGACAACTGGAGTGCCGCAGGCCATGGCCTCCAGCGGGGGCAGGCCGAAGCCTTCGTACTGCGACGGGAAGACGAAGACCGTGGCCAGGCGATACAGGGCGGCGAGGGTGCTCTCCGGCACGAAGCCGAAGAATCGGACGAAGGGCCGCAGTCGGAACGATTCGACCCGCCGCCTTAGTTCTGGAGTTTTCCCGATCTCGTCGCCGATGATCATGAGGTGAACGTCCTCGTGCCCGGGAGTGGCCCGCAGGCGGGCGAAGGCTTCAATCAGCCGGGGCAGGTTTTTATGGGGCTTGATGTTGCCCGCATAAAGAATGAAGCGCTGCGCGATCTGGTAGCGCTCTTTCACCCGGTCGAGCTCGTCCTGATCCGGAGCCTCCAGAAGATCCGCGTCGATGGCGTTTGACACCACGTGAATCCGGGACGGCTCGGTTTTGGGAAAGAAGTGAAGGATGTCGCGCTTGCTGGCTTCGGAGACCGTGAAGATGAGCTTGGCCCGCCTGATGGCGCTGCCCTTCATGAATCGGGCGTAGTGGACGGCGCCCGACTTCGAAAGATATTCCGGAAAGCGCAGATGGATGCAGTCGTGGATCGTGACTACCGACTTGGTGCTGAGGAGCAGGGGAAGAACGTAGTGGGGCGCGTGAAAGAGGTCCACGCCTAGCTTTCGGACCTGGGCGGGCAGCGTCCAGTGCTCACGGATGGAGTAGCCCGGGGACTCGTTCACCACCGGCACGAAGTTCTCGGATAGGTCCTTGAGGGTGGGGACGTCTTCGTGGTGGCAGAAGAGGAAGTACGTGTTCTCGTGATCGATCAGCGCGAGGGCACGCACAATGTTTCGCACGTACGTCCCGATGCCGTAGTCCCGCCACTTGCGGGCATCAATCGCGATTCTCGCCACGCCCGAAGGTAGCACGGGTGCGGGCCGCAAAGCGAAACGAACAGGGCGGTTTGCCGCCTTCCCCTTCATGGGAAGAACGACACCACCGCCCAAACTGGATGTGAACGAACGGGCGTAGCAGCCCGTGGCGAAAGTCTGCCGTAGCACCGAGCCGAGCGATGCGCCCGGCTGGCGATGAGTCGAAGGGCCCGATTACCGGAAATATTCGGGCTCCTGAGCGAAGAAGTCCAGGCGGGGGTTGCGCGAAGCCTGGCCTGGGCCAGCGCGCAACCTCCCCTTGGGGGATGGGGGGCTGAGCACTTTGCGGCCCCCCAATTCAAATTAGACGACTTTGACTTCGATGGCCCGCGGCTTGGACTCTTCGGCCCGCGGAATGGTGAGAGACAAAACGCCGTCTTTGTAGCTGGCGCTCACCTTGGTGGTGTCGGCGGTTTCGGGCAGGGAGAACGCCCGCACGAACGTGCCGAACACCCGCTCGGTGCGCTGAACACGGCCCCCCTCTTCGGTGACCTCCTCGCGCTTTCGCTCACCCTTGATGGTGAGAGTCCGGTTCTCGATGTTAACGGACACCGCTTCTTTGGAAACGCCGGGAAGGTCGGCCTCGATGATCAGGGAGTGATCCGCGCCGGTGCGAATGTCGACCGCGGGCACGAAACCGTAGGAATCGGATCCGGCACCGGCGAACGCGTCGGCGAGCACGTGATTGATCCGGTTCTGGGCGGTGGTCATTTCTCGGAAAGGGTCGAATCGAACAAGTGTCATGGCTTTCTCCTAATGGAATCTCTTTCTTGGTTTGCCTTGTCGCCTCCAAAGAATCCACTTGGCTGCGACGAAAGGGATACTAGGCCATAATCGCAGTGTATGTCAATAAGATTTTCTTATTCTTTTGAATTACATTCGACGGTCGAACCATTTTCCAGACACCGAAGCTGCTCCCATGTCCATGATTTTCAGCCACTTGGTCGTTTGTGGTATGAAGGCAGGGCAATGAAGAGAAACGAAACGAGATCCGTCCGCGCAGGATCGATTTTCATCGGCGGCTCACATCGAGTGGCGGTCCAGAGCATGTGCGCGACGAAGACGCAGAACGTCGATGCCACGGTCGAGCAGGCCGAGAAGATCCGCGAGGCGGGCGGTGATCTGGTGCGAGTGGCCGTCGATTCTCCCAAGGACGTTGCCGCCCTCGCCGAGATTCGCAAGCAGACCAAGGCGAACCTGGTGGTCGATCTCCAGGAGAACTACCGCCTCGCCGCCACCGTCGCTCCCCATGTCGACAAGTTCCGCTACAACCCGGGCCACCTCTATCACCACGAAAAAGAGAAGTCGGTGGCCGAGAAGGTGCGCTTCCTCGCCGACGTCGCGCGCGCCAACGGCTGCGCGATACGCGTGGGCGTCAATTGCGGCAGTGTCGACCCGGAGATGAAGGCGAAGTACCCCGGGGACGATGTGGCCGCCATGGTGGCCTCGGCACTGGAACACTGCGCGCTTCTCGACGACCTCAAGTTCGATCAGTACGTGGTGAGCCTCAAAGACTCGCATCCGCGCAAGGTCATCGAGGGCAACACCCAGTTCGCGACGGCGCGCAAGGATGTCCCGCTCCATCTCGGCGTCACCGAGGCGGGCATTCCGCCCGAGGGCATCATCAAAACCCGCGTGGCCTTCGAGCAGCTTCTGCCTCGGGGCATCGGCGACACCCTCCGCGTGAGCCTCACTCTTCCCAATCCCCGCAAACATGAAGAGATCACCGTGGGGAAGATGATCCTCGACGACATCGCGGCCGGACGTTTCCGCTCGGTGCCGGTCTTCGACGATCACACCCTGAACGTGATCTCCTGCCCGTCGTGTTCGCGCGTCGAGAACGAGAAATTCGTCGAGCTCGCCGAGGCCGTGAAGGAGATGACGGCGTACGCGAAGCCCCACGCGATCACAATCGCGGTGATGGGCTGCCGGGTGAATGGCCCGGGCGAAACCGACGATGCCGACCTCGGCTTGTGGTGCGGTCCGACGCATGTGAACCTGAAGCGCCAGAAAGCACCGCTCGGCGCCTTCACCTACGAGGAGATCCTGCCGAAGCTCCGCGCCGAACTGGACGCCCTCATCGCAAAACAGTAGTAGCGCCCCCGGGGTGACGAGAAGGTTCAATCGCCGAGATAGTGGCAACGGGCGTGGCTGGGCGGGCGTTCTTTGTAGGGGCACCCCTTGTGGGTGCCCTTGAAATCATGCCTTGGGTGGCCCCTAGAATCGGGTGCTTGAGCTTTCGTGCGCCTGCCTTCCTCAAGAACCTCGCCCTGGCCGCGGCGTCGACGGTTTTCTTCGCCGGCCTGCTCGAAGGCCTCGCGCGCCTCTTCGAGCCGCCCCCGGTTCAGAAGGAGGAATACCTCTGGGACTGGAACGAGCGTTTCAACGAAGGCGACTTCTACACGCTTGCGAAGGGCGAGGGCTATCCGCCGAACGAAGAGACGAACCCGGACGGTCTGCGCGATATCACGCGTCCGGTGGAAACCCGCGAAGGCCTGCGGCGCATCGCGATCCTCGGCGACAGCGTGACCTACGGCCACGGAGTGGAGGCCGCGGAGGCGTTCCCGCAGGCCCTCGAGCGACGTTTCCGCAGGCTGGCGAAGGAGGTGGAGGTTTTTAACGTGGGCTTGCCGGGCTGGTCGACCCGGCAGGAGCGGATGGCCTATCAGCGCATCGCGCGGAAGTATCGGCCGGACGTGGTGGTGCTCGCGGTCTGCCTTAACGACCTCGCGGAATTGCAGATCAACCTCACGAAGCCCCCGGGATTTCTGCTCGGCCTTTTCAAACACTCGGCTACCGTACGCCTCGCGATGGGCGCGTCGAAACGCGAGATCGGAGCGGTCGAAGAATTGTTCACCGATCATGACTCGCCACGGGTCGAGAACGCGTTTCGCCTCTTTTTCGATGAAGTGCGCGCGTTGAAGGGGGACGTGGCAAAGGACGGGGCGGTGTTTCACCTGGTGGTTTTCCCTTTCCGATTCCAGGTTGAGCCCAACCCACCGCCGCCCTCGGTTCAGAAGCGGATGGCCGACTTCGCGGCTGCGGAGGCGATTCCCTTTCTCGATTTTCTGCCCGCCGCACTCGCGACCTCTTCCCCCGCCGATCTCTTTATCGACTACGACCACTTCACCATCGCCGGAAACGAGAAGGTGGCGGAATGGTTGCTCCGTGCCGGCATTCAGGGTGGGTTGCCCAATGGCGATCCCGGCCCGATCATCGACGATCCCGTTCGCATCCTGACTCTTATCCAGGCGTCACGGTCCGAGGCCGAACGCGAACATCGATTGCGCCTCATTCCAATCGAGGCGCCGGGACTGAAAGCAGAGACGCCCGCGGTCCAGTCGTTGCGGGCCGCCGTGGTCGATATTGCCGTGGACGACCCTTCGCCGCGCGTGCGCTTCGAGGCGGCGCGGACCGTGTTCTCCCTCGGCCTGCCTGAGCCTGGGTCAGTGGAGGCGCTCATTCGCGGGGTTAGGCATGCCGATCCGCGCGTCCGAGCGTTCGCGACCTGGACCCTCGGGGAAATGCGCGAGCTGGCGCAACCCGCGGTTCCCGCTCTCGTCGAACTCGCGCGAAAGGACGGTGGGGCCGGACGCACGGGTGCGCTCACCGCGATTGGAAAAATCGGGGGTGAGTCGCCCGAGACGATCCCGCTGCTGCTCGAGGAGCTGAAGCACCCCAAGGAGAACCGTCGCTACCGGGCCGCGCGCACCCTGGGCCGGATGGGCCCGTCTGCCGCACCCGCGGTGGCCGGCCTCACCATCGCTCTGCGGGACGCTTCGGCGCTGGTGCGGCTGCATGTGGTGCGCGCCTTCGGCAATCTCGGCGATGCGGCCAGACCCGCACTGCCTGCGCTCATCGAGGTGCTGAATCGCGATGTGGATCCCGAAGTCCGGAAGGAAGTCAGTCTCACTCTCTCGAAACTTCCGGGGCGATAGCCTCGCGTATGGCGACCGGTCTCTCGCGACGCATGTTTCTGGCGGCGACGATGGCTCTGCCCGCCTGCGGTCCGCTTCGCGAATCGAAGGGTGCCGGACTCGCGCGGAAACTCGTCGCTATGTATGCCGTCCGCGGACGAGACGCTGAACGCTGGGGAGGCCGAGGACCCACGGTTGAGATCGGCGGGGTGGTGGTTCTGCGCCGGGTCGCGTATCGCGACGACCTCTTGTTTCCATCCGCCTGTGCCGCGCTGCTTGAGAACTCCAACCTGGACGACGCGCGGCTCGGAGCGTGGTTGCTCGAAGGGACGAGCCCCGCGGGTCGGAAGGAGGCGATGGGCGTCGCGCGCGCGTACCTGAAGCACAAGGATCCCGTGACGCGCTTCCACATCCTGAAGTCACTCCTCGAACTCGGCGATCTCAAGACGGTGGCGGCGGCCACCGAGGGGTCAAGGGTGCCCCACGAGATAGGCCTGCACCGGCTGACCGCCGCCTTGCCTGGGTCGGCCAGCGCTCCCGAGTTCATGCCCGGAGCCTGCTTCTGGTACGAGGGTCAGGAGGGCGATTTCGGCGCCGCCCAGTTTGAAAAGCTGGCGCGGTTCGGGGTCTGCGAGGTCTCGTTCCACACCTTCGACCCGCTGCAGCAGGGGAAACACAATCCAGTTCTTCGCGAAGGCCGCC
>CAZFQH010000051.1:0-14370 GCA_964520805.1 uncultured Acidobacteriota bacterium
CCTTGGAGGAGGTCGACGTCGGTCTCGCCTCGCGCCGTGGCGGTGAGAACTACGGCTGGAACACGATGGAAGGGAGCCGCTGCTTCTCTCCCGCCGGCGGCTGCGACACGTCCGGGCTCACTCTCCCTGTCACCGAGTACGGTCGGTCCGACGGCTTTTCGATCACCGGCGGTGTGGTCTATCGCGGGTGCCGGATGCCCGGCTATGCGGGCCACTATTTCTACGCGGACTATGGCACGGGCCTTGTCCGCTCCTTCCGATTGGAGGCGGGTCGCGCGGTGGAGCCTCGAGACTGGACCACGGCGCTGAGCGGTGCGGCGCGGGTGATCCGCAACCCGAGTTCGTTCGGAGTGGATGCGGACGGCGAGGTCTACATCGTGGACTACGACGGCGAGATCTACCGCATCGAACCGATAGCTTGAGAGAATCCATGAAGCAGCGCATGGAAAATCCCTGGCAGGCCATCGGGTCTCTCTCCCAGTCGCACCCGTGGCACGGCGTGCCGATCGGGAAGGACGCGCCGAACGTCGTGACCGCCTACATCGAGATCGTGCCGACCGATACGGTCAAGTACGAGCTCGACAAGCTGACCGGGCTGCTCCGGGTGGACCGGCCGCAGAAGTACTCCAACTTCTGCCCAAGCCTGTACGGCCTGCTGCCCCAGACCCTGTGCGCCGATCAGGTGGCGGCCCTGAGCGCCGCGCGCACGGGGCATGCCGGGATCGTGGGCGATGCCGATCCGCTCGACATCTGTGTGTTGACCGAGCGGTCGATCTCTCACGGGAACATCCTCGTCCGCGCCATTCCGATCGGGGGCATGCGCATGCTCGACCGCGACGAGGCGGACGACAAGATCGTGGCGGTTCTGGAGGGCGACGCCACCTACGGGCACATTCGTGAGGTCTCCGACTGCCCTCCCGTGGTCATCGAACGGCTGCGGCATTATTTCCTGACCTACAAGCAGGCCCCCGACGCCGTGACCGCGGCCTGCGAGATCACGCACGTGTACGACCGCGCGGAGGCGCACGATGTGATCCAGCGGTCGCGCGCGGATTACCTCGCTCGATACGCTCATCTCGACCGCATCCTCAGCGGGTTCGGGACAACGTAGTCGCGAGGGCGCCCACAAGGCCCGGGGCACCCCAACCGCAGACGGGTTCAGGGTGGGCACCCCTACGTCGCCCTACGGACAGGCACCATGAGGACGCCGGTCGCGGGGGGGCCATCGCGAGAGGGCGTCCTCGGCGCAAGCGAAGGCCCAATTCACTTGGGCCGCAGCGCCAGGGTTGCGCGCAGCCTGCCCTTGGGGCATGGGGGGCTCAGCAGGAAAACGTTCTACGAGTGCGGCCCCCCAAACTCAACGAGGGTACTTGAACGACTTGTCCGGGAACTTTGGGGCCTTCGGGACCGGCCGCGGGTCCTTCTTGATTTCCGCGAGCAGATGAGTGATCGCCGCTTCGAGTTGAGCGTCCTGGCCCTTGAAGGTGGCGTGGGGCAGATTGTCGACGACCATATCGGGATCGAGGCCATGACCCTCGATCAGCCACTCACCCTCCGGGCCGTAGACCCCGGTCTGGGGGGCGCGCGCGATCCCGCCATCGGTCAGCCGATTGACGTCCGAGAGCCACACTTCGCCGCCCCAGGTTCGGGTGCCGATGACCTTGCCGAGGCCGAGGCGCTGGAAGCCGTCCGCAAACGCTTCCCCATCGGACATGGTGTTCTCGTCGACCAGCACCACAAGATGCCCGCGGGGCGCGAACTGCATGTTCCAGGTCGGCTCGCCCGCCCGCCCCTGCCAATACATCCAGGCCCGACGCATGAGCTTGGCGAGCAGGAAGCTGTCGATGTTGCCGCCGCGGTTGTGGCGGACGTCGATGATGATGCCGGCGCGGTTGAACGCAGGATAGAAATTGCGATACCACGAGGTGAGGTCGTTGGCGGTCATCGCGCGGAGATGGACGTAGCCGAGCTGGCGGTTCGACTTCCCTTCAACTTCGAGCCGGCGCGTGTACTCCCAATCGGTATAGCGGAGATTGGCGCCTTCGGTCATCGGAACCACGATCACGTCGCGAGGCGCCGAGGCGCCGGACTTCACCCTCAGCAATACCTGCTTCTTCTCCTGCCCGCGAAGAAGTGATTCGAGCTGATCGGTAGACCGGGCTTCGACACCATTCACGGCCTGGATGACATCGCCCATGCTGATGTTGAGATCCGGATCCGCGAGCGGCGAACGCTCGTCGGGATAGTCGGGATCGTGGCGATAGATGTAGTCGATCCGATATCCGCCCTGCTTCGCATCAGGCACCAGCCGGGCCCCGAGCGTCGGCACCCGAATGTCGTCCGGACCCGTGCGCAAGTCGCCGCCGCGAACCGCGGTATGGAGAATGCTCAGCTCGCCCACCATCCAGCCGATGACGTCGGACAACTCTTCGCGCGTGGTGATGCGATCGACCAGCAGCAAGTGCCGCTTCAGCACTCCATTCCAGTCGACTCCGTGCATGTTGCGGTCGTAGAAGTAGTCACGCTCCATCCGCCAGGCATCTATGAAGATCTGCTTCCAGTCTTCACGTACGTCAATCGGGAAGGCCCAGCCGGAGAGGTCCACCCGGCTCTTTGGCAGATCGGCGGCCGAAGGAGCCCGACCATTGGCGTCGGTAATGTAGAGGTCGTCACGCTTCCGAACCAGTGTCTTCTTCAAGTCGGCGGACACTTCATAGGAAGTGATGTCCTCCATCACCTTCACGGCCTTGGGATCCTGGTTCGAGATTTCAAGCGCCATCAGGTGGGTCTTGCCCTCGGCGCCGGGATCGGTGGCGAGCCAGTACAAGGTCTTCGCAACCGCGGTGAGGTGATTGAAGTCGCCCGATCCGGCGGGCACCTCGTAGATGCGAGTGGCGAGTCCATCGAGGTCGATCTCGACCGCCTTCAAGGGGGCGACGGGCGAAGCGGTAGTGGGACTTGGAGATGGCCCGGGCGAAGCGGTCGGACTCGGCGTGGGTTTGCCGGGAGCCGCGGCGGCAACCGCCACCGCCGGTGTCGCGTCAGGCTTCGGTTCGGCCTTCTCGGGAGTCTCGGGGTTCAATTCGTCCGCGGGCTTGAACGGGGGACGCAGGCCCTTCTTCAATGCGACCTGGTAAATCTTCATCGGCCGATCGAAGTAAGGCTCGGGCTGCCGTGGTCCCCAAGGCGATCCGACGAGCGACCGAAGATTGCGATCGGACAAAAAGTAGAGCCACTTTCCGTCAGCACTGAACGTGGCGCTCGCGGAGTTGACCCGATCAGAGGTGACCGGTGTCGTCGTCTTCGTCTCAACGTTGTAGAGGAGGATCTGAGCGAAGCTGTTGGCGGCGCTGTGCGACCAGGCGATCCATCGACTGTCCGGCGACCAGGCGAAGTCGAAACCACCCTCGTCGTTGGGGGCGAACATCCGCTGCTCTTTTGTGGCGACATTGAACAACCACACCGCGCTGTTGTTGTCGGTGTAGACGATCCACTTCCCGTCCGAAGAAGGATGGCCATCGAAACGGAGGACCTTGCCGTCCGTCGAGAGCGCCTTCTCATCGCCCACCCCATTCACCGGCAGGGTGGCGAACTCAAATTCGCCGCTCGCGTCGGAGAGGGCCAGGAGGCTCTTCCCATCCGGCATGAAGCGCACATCGCGATAACGGACGCCCGGCTTGCGAGACGCGGTAACCAGGCGGCCTGGTCCCGCGGGGGCCACAAAGACCCGGCCGCGGGAAGTGAGCACCACGGACTCGCCTTTCGGATGAAGGTGAACGGAAGTGAGCGACTCGATCGGCTTCCTCACCCACTTCTCGCGCAACTGATCGAAGTCCGAGGGCAGAGTGATCGGAACCATCCGCTCGGCGCCGCTCGCGATGTCGAAGAGCCAGAGATCGGCCCCTACCTGATAGACGAGCCGTCCCGCGTCGAGAGCGGGACGTTTGACGTCCCAGCCGGCGTGCTTCGTGTGTTGCTTCAGGTCGGCGCCTTTCTCGTCCATCGACCACAGGTTCATGGTTCCGTCGCGATCGGAGACAAAGTACACGCGCCCTCTCCACCACAGCGGAGAATGGCTTTCTCCGGCGTAGCTCTGAGTGAGGACCTGGGCTTCGCTCTGGCCCTCGGTGAACTTCCAGACCTTGCGCGCGGTGCCGCCCTTGTAGCGCTTGGTGACATTGTTGTGAAACCCGGGGCGAACAAAGTAGAGAGTCTTGCCGCTCTGGTCATACGAACCCTCGGAAGCCTGGCTCAGCGGAATCCGCGTGCGGGCGCCGCTCTTCAGGTCGAACGAAACCAGCTGCGGATCGGGGAGAGTGGCGAAATGCTGCGTGGTGTAGACGAGTTCACCCGAGGGCGTCCAGCTCGTGGCGGTTGAGGGCTCGGCTTCGTACGTCCGGCGAACCGGAGCCCCGCCCTCCACGGGCATCGTATAGACCTCGACCGGCCCCTCGTAGCGGCCGGTGAATGCGAGCGTCTTTCCGTCCGGCGACAACGCGGGATCCGATTCCTGGGCCGGATGAGTGGTGAGCCGCCGCGCTATTCCGCCCTGTCCCGAGACCGTCCACAAGTCCCCTTCGGCGGCGAAAACCACGGTGTCGCCGCGCAGGGTCGGGGTTCGGTAGAAGCCGACCGTCCCAACGCCGGGCGAGACTGGCTGGGCGTGCAAGCGGGCGGCGGTCAAGCCGGCCAAGCTGCTGAAGAATACACCGAGAATTGCTCTCTTCACTCTGTTATCTCCTTTGGAATCTCTCAACCGACGCACTTGACACTAAGCGAATCCCACCCATAAGGTCCCCTTCATGAATCTCTCCAAGCGTACTGTCACCCTCATGGGTCTCTTTTTGGCGCTGACCCTCGCGGTCGGTGCTTCCGTACTCCGCGCTGGCGATCAGGACTTCGTTCTGGTCAACCGAACGGGCTACGATATCGACGAAGTTTATCTTTCCCCGGTGAAGGCCAAGACCTGGGGCGACGATGTCATGGGCACTGATGCTCTCGTCAATGGCACCAAGGTCACCATCGAGTTCGCACGCGCGGCAACCGCCTGCAAATGGGACCTGAAAGTGGTCTTCTCGGATCAGGAGGAAGCGGTCTGGGAAGGCTTCGACCTGTGCCAGATCTCTGAGATCACCCTCAAGTACGAAGGCAAGACTCCCACCGCGACCTGGAAGTAAGACTCTTCCACATCTCAAGACGTTCGCGTTCCGCGAACGTCGGAGTTGTCAGGTGCGTGGCGCGAAACCCCGCCACGAACTAAACTCCGACGTTCGCTTTTTCTTTTCCCGGAGGTCGGTTGGAGATCGTCCATCAAATCTTGTGGTTTCTGAAGCCCGAGGGCATTCAGTGGCTGATTCAGACCGGCGGGCTTCCCGTCATCTGTCTCATCATCTTCGCGGAGACCGGTTTCTTCGCCCTGCTGCCCGGAGACTCGCTTCTGGTTCTGTGCGGCATTTTCGCGGCCACACCCGGAGCAGACGGACAGTCTCTGCTCCCGCTCTGGGCCCTCCTGACCATCGTGCCCGTCTGCGGCATTCTGGGCGACCAGGTCGGCTATTGGATCGGCTCCTGGTTCGGTAAAACCCTCTACACGTGGCCCGAAAAGAGCCTCCTCGGCATCCCCATCTACAAGCGCGCCTATCTGACCAAAACTGAGGAGTTTTACGGCCGCTGGGGGACTTTCTTCGTGGTGGCCGGACGCTGGGTGCCCATCGTGCGGACATTCGCGCCCATCGTGGCCGGCATGGTCAAGATGCCGTTCCCGACCTTCATCTTCTACAACGTGGTGGGTGCGTTCACCTGGGTATGGAGCATGGTTCTCGCCGGCTACTTCCTGCCTCCCATCCTGAAGACGGTGGCCCCTGGATTCGATCTGGCTCGTAACATCGACAAGGTCGCCATCGTCATCGTCTTCCTGTCGGTCCTACCTATCGCCTGGACCGTGCACAAGGAACGACAAATCGCAAAGGCCTCGTCCTGAGGCGGGGTTCAAGGAGGACGCAAATGATCAAACCCACCCTTCGCCTTCGGCTTTCGGCCACGGCTCTCGGCCTGGCTTTGCTGGCCCCATCCTCACGCGCTGGGGAAATCGGCGCGTTCGTCACGATGCCCACGCCCACCAAAGACTGGAAGACCGGATTCGGCTTTCACGCCGCGTTGATTTCGCTTCCGTTCCTTCAAGCCGGCGGCGAGTTCGCCCGTATCGGCGGCGAAGATCCCCTCACCTCAGTGGAGACCTACACCGCGCAGGTAGAGGTAAACCCGCCTTCGGTGGGCATCTCACCCTTCGTGGGTATCGGTGTGGGGGCTTATCGCCAGAAGTTCGGGAACGACAGCGACTGGGGCAGCGTCAATGCGATCTTCGGGGGGGTGCGAGTCCCGATCGGCGTTGCGAAACTTCGGGCGGAGTTCCGCAAGACCAGCCTCTCGGGAGCGCCCAGGGTCAACATGGACAAGCGCTTCTCGTTAGGTGTCAGTTTCCGCTTCTGAGAGTATGGGTGTCCAGCAGCCGCCTCCTGGCCGCAAGCGGCCCTCGAAGTCCTCAAGAATATTCTCCGGGAGCGGGGCGTCGAAGTCGGCCGCGATACGAAGTTTCCCCTTCATCAGCCCAAGCCGGATCGGTTGTTTCCGCGTGGGCAGAGGGTCGAGAGTCGCGAGCGGCCGGCCGGATCTGGCGATAACGATCGTGTCGCCCTCATGCGCCGCATCGACCAATTCGGACAGGCGCGTCTTCGCTTCGTAGAGATTCACGGATGTCATCAGTGGTTGACCAATATTGACCAACTAAGGCTCCCACGGTCCAGGTGATCAATCGCGATCGGTCGAAGCTACCGGTAGCCGTTGACGTCACATCACTCGGTCCGTGAGACGTGCAGTTGAAGTCAGACGAAGATCGGTTCCCGCCCGCGACAGGCGGTCGGCACCGCCCCGGGCTCCGATCGAACCGACTCGCTCGCGCCGAACCGGCTACTTCGGCTGCCGAGTCTCGCGCGCGGTACCCGCCGGGCGTGGGATGAACTTCTCGAACATCCCCGGCTCGGCCATCACTTTCTCAACCGCGTCGATGTCGATCGGGACGAAAGCGGAGAGGTTCTCGTAGCCGGTTTCGGTGACAAGGAGGACATCCTCGAGCCGGATGTAGACGCGGTCTTCGGGGATGGTGAGCGCCGGTTCGATGGTGAAGACCATGCCGGGCACGAGCACGTCTCCGTGCGGCGTGTTCACGTCATGAACCTCCATACCGACGGTGTGACCGAGGCTACCGCCGCCGGTGCGTGGGGGCGCCCCCGGTGCTGGTGGAGGTGGGTTCAGGCGTCGCCTATAGCCGTCGACAAACCGCACCGCGGCCGCTTTGTACGCGAGATTGGCAAACGTGTGTCCCGCGACCGCGGCGTCCATCTTCGCGACCACTTCCTCGAGGATCGTCCTGATCAGCACGTTCGGTTTCACCGACGTCATCAGGGCCTTGTACAACTTGACATAGATGCCGTACAACTCGCGCTGCTCCGGTGTAAACCTGCGGTTGATCGGAAACTCGCGAGTGACGTCCGACGCGTAGTACTTGTAGTCCGGGGCGTAATCGAAGAGCACGAGGTCGCCGTTCTTCGTCTGGGTCTGCGCCGAGTGATAGTGCGGATACGCGCTGTTCCTGCCCGCCGCGACGAGTGCAAAGTACGCCGCACCCTGCGCGTTGTGGGTCTTGAAGATGTAGTCACCGATGGCCTCGATCTCGTACTCGTACATCCCCGTCCTCGCCGATCGCATGGCTTCCATCATGGTCAGCCCGGCGATCCGCGTCGACTCACGAATCAGCGCCACCTCGCGCGGGCTCTTGATGAAGCGCAGGGCGTCGATGAGTGGATCGAGATCCTGAACCTCGAGGAGCGGTGCCCTGGCCTTCACTTTCTCGATGAACAGCGTTTCACGCGGCTTGCCGCCGTCCCACGGATCCGAAGCGGAGGCGGTCCATTTCCCGCGTGGGTCGCTCACCGACGCGCCGCCCAAGACCTCGGGCCGGAACGGCAGATACGCCGTGCGCTTCGTGGTGGAGGTGCTTAAAAGCGCCCCTTCGAATGCATCGCGGACTTCCACTGCGTCCATGCCGCTGAGTTGCACCGCCTCGGGACCAGGTACGAGCACTGGCCCTTCCGAGCGCTCCTGGCGCTCGTTACGCGGCGGCAGAAAGAGCATCGACCGCTTGGTCTGTCCGTCGATGAGGAGGATCGCTCGCGGGACCTCGACGCCGGTCAGGTAGAAGAACTGGTTGGACTGCCGGAACTTCAGCGCGTTGCCGGTCTCCGCGGTTCCCTGGATGATCGCGACGCCGTCGCCAATCTTCTGCATCAGCTTCGCGCGCCGTTCCGCGAACTCCTCCTTCGGAAGGGAATCGGTGAAGAGCGGCTGTGCGGGGGCTTGGACCGCGGCCAACATCACCATCCAGGCGACGACCATTGTTCGATTCATCGTGATTCTCCAAGTTGCCGACAGGTCGTGATTGCCCCGAAGCGTCGGAATGATAAGCGGGACGCTGGCGCGGCATGGGCAGAGTCGCCCCCTGGCACTTTTACCCGTCATGGCGAGGAGGGCTTCGAACGAGATCCGACCAAGCCATCTCGCTGTTCGCAGATCGCTTTAGTGGCCCAAGGACTTCGCGCTGTACCGGCCAGACTCCGCGCTCGGCTACATTCCGATGGCCGCCTCGCGATGACGGCGGGCGCAAAAAAAGCGCGCTCCTTTCGGAGCGCTCTGGATAAGTCAGCGACCGGCGCTGTCATAATCCCTCAATGCGCAATCGGCTATCACGGGTCGCCCGATTCTTCGAGCAGCCCTGGGAGGAGCAGCGAGCGGGATTCCTCTGTCTCGTGCTCCTGGCCGCGGCGCGCCTCGGCGTTGGTCGTGGAGGGATTCCCGCGACCCGTCGGATCCTGGCTCAAGTCACTCCATCCACCACCGTGAACGCCAAACGCCTTGCCCAGATAGTGGCTTCCGCGTCGCGAGCGTTGCCTGGCGCTACGACCTGCCTGCCGCGCGCGCTCGTCCTGGAGGCGCTTCTGCGCGCGGCTGGCCGCGCCGCTGAGCTGAGAATTGGTCTTGCTCCACGCGAGGGAAAGCCACGGCCCGAGGCCCACGCATGGGTCGATCTAGGCGGCGCTGCGGTGGCCGAGGATGTGTCCCGCTACACCCCCTTGCCGCTCTTCGGGGCCCGCGGATAGGCCCTTTTCCGGGGTCTGGGTTCACGTCGACTGGCAACCCCTTGGTCCCTGAGGGGACTCCGTGTGGGGTCCGTCGAAGGGACCGCGCTTCGACTGGCAACCAAAGATGATCTCAGCGGCCGGTGCGATTCGAGGCGCTCTCCATCAACACGCGGCCTTCGGCTACGGCCAGGACCGCTTGTCGAGCCGAGGGATTGTCCGGGACCTTGAGGAGCCAGGCCGGGACCTTCGAGCAGAGGTCGGCGAGCCCGTCGAAGACGCGCGGCCCGGCATCGCGGTCGAATAGAGGGAGAGAGGCCACACGCACTGCTCGGTGAATTGCAGCACTCGTGGACAGGCGCTCGGTGGCAGGAGTTTCGCGATGTTGGATGAAGCCAATCCCTGCGAGCGGTCGACCGCGGTTGACCGCGAAACCTCCCTCGCCAGGCCAAGGCGTTCCGTAGGCCCAATAGCCGTCCTCGTGGTGGCGGATGACGGCGCGGTCGTCGCTCAATATGCGGAAATCAGGTTCGTCCTTGAGCTGCCGACAAAGCGTTGTCTTACCGGCGCCGGAGACTCCCGGGCAAATGATCGCTCGACCCGATATCTCGATAAGAGCGCAGTGGATGATCGCCCCGCCCTCCGCGGCCAAGCGCTGCATCATGAGCAGCTGATCGAGGGGGTAGCGGAGCGGGTTGTAGAACTCGCCGTCGGCTGAAAGTTCAGGAGAGCATGTGACCTGGACGCGAGTGACACCGCGGTCAAACCGACAGGCCAGGAGCGGGCGGTTACGCTCGGCAGGCAGGGCCATGACAATCGACTGATCGCCATCCGGCAGGTCGTAGGCGGCCCACGCGGAACCGGTATCGAAGATCTGCTTGACGTAGGGCGGGGGCGCGGGGTCGCCACGGACGAGCTCGACGCCTACGATTTCATCGGAGGTCTCGGCCGTGGAGGCCAGGAAGTCGGCGTACGAGGGGTCGTCGGTACGGTGGAAGGGCAGGGCAGACCGGGTCTCGAAGGCGATACCTCCGATCCGCAGAACCGACTGGCCTTTTACGAGCCCTGAGTTGCGCAGGACCGGGTGATGCAAGGGAGCATGTTGAAAGCTGGCTGGTTGCCGGTCATTTTGCAGCCCACCGCGAGGACCTCGTCGGAAACCAGGTCGATCTTGAGGACCTGGGGCCTGTAGTACTCACGCCGACGCTTGCTCTGATTGTCTTGGTTCATCTCGATCATTGTTTCAATCTCGTTCCCGGGGTTACTCGATGGGGATACTCTATTGGGTGACTTCCAGAACGCGCAAGAATGTCCGCCCGTTGCGGCGTTCGATTTCGCTGCGGAGGGCCTGGACCCGGAGCTGGGTGGTCTCGCACACATATTCCGATTTGACGTCTTCGCGGCCGGTCTCAAGCGCATGGAACGCCGAGCAGCCGGTACACACCGCCCGAACCCCGCAACTGCCGCAGCCGTGATCCGGATTCTCCGGCTTGAGGGTTCGGATCTTCGAAACGTCATCGCGCCAGCGTGCGGCGAACCCTCCGCTTTCCCCGCGCGCGGAGTAGCGGTACTTCGTGGTCATCAAACAGGGCGACACGTCCCCGAATGGATCCACGTAAAACGAAGTGAGCCCTGCTCCGCATTGGTAAAGCTCGGGGGCGCCCGGGACGTTTTGCCGGGTTTCGAAGTAGTCCGCCATGATCTGGAGGCGCTTCGGGTTCGACAACTCGATCGCCACCGCGGTAGCCGGGTCGACCCTGAGGTCCAGGGGGGCTTCGCCGCGGTTCGGCAGGCAGGGGAAGATCGCCGAGTCGTAACGGAAAGTGAGGCCCCACTCGGCCGCCATCTCCTCCATCCGAACCATCTCGTGTTGATTGAGGGTCATCAAGACGCTCTTGAGACCGACACGCATCCCCGCGGCACGGAGGCGGTTGACTCCCGCCAGGAACTTCGGATAAGACCCGGGCACCCGTGTGATCTTTTCGTACGTTTCAGGCGTCGCCCCGTACATGCTGACTTCGACCAGCGAAGGAGGTAGTTCCTTGAACAGTTTGACGATCCGGTCGCTGACCAGGACGCCGTCGCAGAAAACCGTGATCAGGAGGCCGCGAAGCTTGGCGTGGCGATAGATGTCCGGAAAATCCGGTCGCATCATCGGATCGCCGCCGGTGATGGTCAGGTAGAGGGTCCCAGAGTCCACCATCTGATCGATGAAACCCTTCACCTCGTCGGCCGTCATTTCCGAGGCGCGCTTCTTGTGCTGCTCTTCCTGCGGCCCGAGATAGCAGTGCACGCAGCGCAGGTTGCAGCGACTGGTGATCTCGAGCATCCCCATCATCGGGATGCGTCGCTCCTCGGCGCGATCGCCGAAAAGCTTTATGAACTCTGAAACCGACGCGGTCAAATCAACAAGGGAGGGCATCAGGACTCTCTTTCCAGCATCAAGCCGAAACCTTTCAATCGTTCGACGAAGTCGGTCACGTCCTGTCTTGCCTGCCCCTCGTCGATGTCGAACTCGGCGACCACGGCGCTGACCAGATCCTCCACGCTGCGGCTGCCATCTGAGAGGCTCCAGATGAACTGCCCCACCTCGGAGAGAGCGAACATCTCAACCGTGTTGGCAAGCGCACCCTTGACGGGCAGCAGGAACGTTTCGTCGGCGACCCGTCGCTCGACGAGGTCGGGCGCTCGTTCGAGGCGGGGGGAGGGCATCCTCGGATCGTAGCACACGCGCCCGAGCATACTTTCCGGGGTGATTGCGGGGTTCACCGGATCCGCATCGCAGGGTCGCCAAGGAGGTTGTAGATGTCCAGCATGTACTGGGGCTGAGCGGTACCGCGATAGACCTTACGGGAAGTCCGGATGGCATCGCCGATGCGGACGACTCGCGGGTCGAACGCCGCCCGGTAGAACTCTTGCCCCAGAAGGGTGGCTAGCCGATTTTCGGACATCCCGGAGGGCGCCCAGAGTGCCGCGAGACCTCCACCCTGCTGACGGACCAGCAGTTCTCCCAAAGAGGAATATCCAGGAAGGCCGGAACTGCCGGTAAGGCAGGTCATCGCCGTCATGATGCCCGGGCGATCGGCATTGGTCAGGAGCGGGAGATCTGAGCTCGTGAGCAGCGACTCGTCGGCGAGCTGATCAAACCCACCATGACCGATGTAGCTCACATAGCCAGCCCCTGCGTTGAGGCCGTCCAGCAGACGAGTGCGGGTTTCCGCGAGGCCCTCGACGGTGAGGTAGCCCCGCACCACCGGCGTGCCCGGCGGGACGACCCCGGCGATTGCCTCGGTCGAGCCCACGTAGTCGCCCGAGTCATCCGGATTGTCGGCGAGGAGCAGAGTGTTCTGCATCCATGCCTCGGCCAGTGCGGCTTCTCTCGCGACGATCTTGCGGATCACTTCCGCCAGTTCATTCTCAGTCGTAACCGGTAGGCGACCGACCGCGATCTCCACCTGGCTGGAGTTCGCGCGGGTTCCGAACCACGAATCGGAGGGGAAGAGTCCGGAAGGTGTGCTCACCATCATCGGCGGGATCAGGTTCTGACCGGCCCCTTGAACATTCTTGTAGTCGTAGTTGCCGTCGCCGGCCAGCACCACATACCGAGGAGCGGTGCGCCAGTTCGACTTCGCGTAGTTCAGGAACTCCCGAATCGCATGGGGATTCGCGTTGCCGAAGTTGAACTCGTCATAGATGTCTTCGATGTCGATGACCTGGGAGGGCAGATCGGAGCGATAGTCCGCCAGAGTCCGGGCCGTGGCCTTGAGTTCGTCGGTGGTGATGACGAGGTACGCGCCTGTGTTAGCGCGGTCCTTCAGGGACGACGGCGTATCCGGGAGGATGCGCGCGACCGTCCTGATCGCGTCCGGGGTGGCCGCAAAGTACACCGACCTCGGATTCGTCGAAGCCACCACAGCGCCGTAGGTCCCGTCGCTGTGCAGACTCACCGGGGCCAGCACTTGCACCGGTTGAACGGGATTGGTCACATCGAAGACGCTGATGTCGGCGCGGGTGAAGCCCGTGATGAACACCGAGGCGTTTCCCGCGGCCTCGAACCTGCCCTGGTTGCGGTAGGCGCGGTACCGGCTTTGATAATTCACGTCGAACGAGTCGATATAGAAGAGGCTGTAGGGAGCTCCGGTATCGGTCAGGCCGTCAACCTCCAGAACGTTGGCTCCGTCCAGAAGCAGACTGGAATCGAACTCCAGCACCTTCTCCACTTCGTCGAGATCGTTGAAGAGGACATCGCCGATCGGGGTGCCGTTCAGGGTGAAGGTCGCGTGGTGATCAGGATTGCCGGGGGTTTCAGTGCCGCCCTTGAGCCGAATCGCCACCGTGGCCTGGCCGATCGGGATGGCACCGTCCGCTCGGAACGCGAGAGACTTGTTACCATAGCCCGCGAAGACATAGTCCCACACCCAGAAGTCTCCCTCGGGGTCGGTGTAGATGTTGTTGGCGCCGATCAGATCCTGTTCGACATGAACGGTCTGGGTGAACACCTCGTTGCCCTTAGGCCGGGCACCTCGGGGGTTCCGTCGCGACGTCACGGGCGTGCGCGCGGCGGCAGTGGCGAACTGGTAAACGTTGTCGGGCTCGAGGCTGGATTCCGTTCCAGTCCCGTAGAAGAGGACACCGTCGGCGGTTGCCAGGAAGGAGACCTCCCGGCCACGATTGGTGAGACGGAAGGTATTCGCCCATGCTCGCGGAAGGGTGAGGCCGCCCTGCTCTTCGAGCTGGTCGATCCCGACGCGGTAGAGAGCCAGGTCGGTGACTCCAATCTTCGCCGCCTGCGCTCTCCGCGTTGACCTGTTCCTCTGCTGCATCGTGCCGGCCCCGGCACGAGCGGTCGGGCGCGCGGCCATCTCGACGTGCGGTCGTTTGGAGGCGCCCTTCTCGCTCAGTTCGGCATCGTTCGCCACGGCTGACGCTTCTGCATCCCCGGCCGTCCAGCGGGTGTTCACCTTGTACGGGCCGTAGGTCAGGCGTTTGCCGGAGGCCTCGACTTCGACCAGCAGATACTGATGGTCCTCACCCGTACTCGCGTCCGCGTCAATGTAACGGTACGTGCCGCCCTGGGGTGCGGTGAGCAGGGCAGGGAAGAGACGCGGGGTGACATCGACGTAGCGCGAGTCTCGGTCGCTCCATCGCTTGAGGAAGAAGCCAACGGTCCCGACCTCGG
>CAZFQH010000052.1:0-10872 GCA_964520805.1 uncultured Acidobacteriota bacterium
AACCAGCCGATTTAACGAGAGTTCCTCGCGGTACCGGGCGGCCACGAGGGCCGGCGCTACTTTTGGTGTTTCGTGATTCCGAAGTCGTACAGGTAGCCGCCGAGAATGCCGCCGATGAGGGGGCCTAGGATCGGCACCCACCACCAGCCGTTGCCCGCGGTGAAGACTTCGCCGCCCCATCCCGCCACCAGGGTAAACAGGCGCGGACCGAGATCGCGGGCCGGATTGATGGCGTAGCCTGCGTTGTATCCGAACGACATACCGATGAGCACCACGGCGGCCCCCACCAGGATCGGCTGCAAGCGGCCCTCAGGGGCGAAGTTCTTCGAATCTCCGATGGCCAGGACCAGCAGCACGAGCAGAGCCGTGCCCACGATCTGATCGACCAGGCCTCCCGGGACGTTGCTGAGGAAATCCTGCGGGTAGGTCGAGAAGATTCCCGCGGTCGCCTTGGCCCCGGTGACCAGACGCGTCCCTCCGTCGAAACGATCGAACGCTTCCCGGTAGGTGACGAACGTGACCAGGGCGCCCGCGAAGGCTCCGGCAATCTGAGCGAGACAGTAGGGCGCCACCTTGCTCCAGGCGAACCCGCGATGCACGGCCAGTGCCACCGTGACCGCCGGATTCAAGTGTGCGCCCGAGACACCCGCGGAAACATAGATCGCCATGGTGACGGCGAGGCCCCAGGCAATGTTGATCGAGAGGTACGTCCCGTTGGCGTTGCCTGACAGCACCACCTGCGCCACCACCGCGGTGCCGAACACAATGAGGACGAAGGTTCCGAGAAACTCCGCCAGAGCCTCGCGCGCGGTGCCGGTCAACATGGGTCTACCTCTTTGATATGGAAGGACGTGTTTCGATGGTCACCGGCTCGCCGTCCAGGGGAAGGGCTGCTTCTCCCGTCCACGAGAAGAGACTCGGTTCCGGCTGGTCGTACCTATTCATCAGGAACAATCGGTTGACCCGGAGCAGTCGGGCCGGGCCGGGAGCGGCCTTCAGCACCTCGCCCTTTCGCGGGGGCCGCGGGTACGCGCGCACGCGCAACGCATTGACATCGCCGGCTGCGGTGCCGGTGGGCAGGGCCACCGCCCCACGGAAGCAGCCGTTCGGGAAGTTGTCCGGCGATCGGGAGATCCGATATTCCTTGACCCCCGCGGTGGAGTCGAAGTACTTCGTCTTTCCGCTTGCGTCCTTAACTCCGAGAGAAAACGAGAAGGTAGCGAAGGCGGTGTCTTCCGGGGCGGCGCACGCCTCGAGTACCGCGTATCGCCTCGGGTCGAAGATCTTCTTCGAACCCGGCGCCGGGGCCTTCGACACGCGCCCTTCACGCCGCGCTTCCTGGGCGGTGACGGCGTAAGTCCACGGATGTTCGTCCATCACCAGTTCGCGCGAAGCGTGGGTCAGGTCGAACAGGATGGGTGCGGGGGCGAAGCGCGGGGTGGGCGTTCCCTCATCCTTGACCATGTTGTTGTCAGTGATGACGAAGAGTACAGGATGAAAGCCCTCGCGTTTTCCGCGAAACGGCACGATCTCGTGATCCTTGCCCTGGAACGTTTCCTCAATGACGCGGCCCTCGTGGTCGAACTCGATGCCATAGACGTATTCGAGGTCGGTCAGCCGCCCCCAGGTCGCGAGCAGCCGATCGGCGGGCGTGCCCCCATCTTCATTGGAGAACACCGCAGAGTAGCGGATGCGGGATCCGCGCGTCGTTTTCTCCTTCTCGTACCAAAGCAGGAGCGGCACATCACTGAAGCGGCCGAGGGTGTTGGGCCGGGCGTGAAGGACAGGGGCCAGGGCGATGGCCGAGTGGTCGGGGTGCGATGCGCCGAAGAACTGGAAGGTCACATCGGTGACGGCGACCTCACCCAGACGCTTCGAGGATGCCTTCTTGTCGAGACTCAGCGTCAGATGATGGGGGCCCTTCGGCAAGGGTCCGAGCAGGACGTGATAGTCGGAAGCCGTGGCGCCACGGACCAGAAACAAGTTCTGCGAATACCGCCCGTCGACCGCCAGCCGCAGCACTGCGCTCTCACGCCCGACCACACCCCAATCGCACCCCGAGCACGAGGCTCTCAGGGTCGCCGTGACTTCCGCGTCCTCGGGGACCGCGAAGGCGACTTCCTTGAGCGGACTGGAAAGGGCGCTGAGGGGAATCTGCGGGGCGGATGACGCCGCGAAGAGGGTGGCTCCCGCGACCAGGCACAACGTGCCCGCAGAAATCAGCCTAATCATTTGAAGTGGCGGGGAGTATAGAGTCGCGCCCTCCGACCAGGGTCCAGAAACACATGAGAGTTCGATTCGAGAAAGTCGGGAAACGTTTCGGCGCCCATCGAGCCCTTCGCGAGATCGATCTCGATATCGAGCCCGGCGAGTGTCTGGTTCTGCTCGGCCCGTCCGGCTGCGGGAAGACCACGCTGCTCCGCCTTCTTGCCGGCCTTGAAGAGGTGGACACCGGACGCATCCTGATCGGAGATCGGGATGTGGCAGAGGTGAAGCCCGCGGACCGCGACGTGGCCATGGTGTTCCAGAACTACGCCCTTTACCCGCATCTTTCGGTTTTCGAGAACGTCGCTTTCCCCCTGCGGGCCCGCAAGGTCGCGCCCGAGGAGATCGGCCGTCGGGTGCGTGCGGCGCTCGAGCGAATGGAGCTTCCCGCCCTTGCCGACCGGAAGCCCAGCCAGCTCTCGGGCGGCCAGCAGCAGCGCGTGGCCCTGGCCCGCGCCCTGGTTCGCAACCCCGCCGTCTATCTGATGGACGAGCCGTTGTCCAATCTCGACGCCCAGCTCAGGCTGCAGACCCGGACCGAGCTGCGAAGGCTTCAGCAGGAGCTTCGAACCACCACGGTCTATGTGACCCACGATCAGAGCGAAGCCATGACTTTAGGCGACCGGATCGCCCTGCTGCGCGATGGGGCCCTCGAACAACTGGGGCCGCCGCTCGAGCTGTATCGCCGGCCCGCCTCGCGTTTCGTCGCGTCTTTTCTGGGAAGCCCGCCCATCAATATCTGGAAGGCCGCGGTGACCCCCGAAGGTCTGAGGGCCGCCGGAGTGGTCTTCGCGGCGGCCTCCGCGGCCTCCGTTCCTGGCGGTATCCCCCTCGAGATCGGGGTGCGTCCCGAGGATGTTTCCGTGTTCGAGTCCCCGGGGGCCGACCGAATCGAAGGCGAGGTCCTGCTCACGGAGCCCATGGGCAACGAGACCATCGTGACCCTGCGCGGTGAGGGCGAGAAGGTGGTGGCGCGGGCTTCCTCGGGCTTTGAGGCCCGCCCCGGCACCCGGGTGTTCTTCACCGTAGCCCGTGAGCGAGCCCGCTTCTTCAACGCGGAGACCGGCCGCAGCGTGGTCTGAATCCTAAGCCCGGATTCTCCCCAGGCTGGAACGTTCCAAGGCCCGTCACTTCTGGCCAAAGACCGGTTGACAGTTGGGAAGAACTCGGCGTATGTTCAGCAAAATTCGTCATAAGACGATCACGCAAATGTCATGAGTCTTCGGCATGATCTTCGCCGGATCAACCAGAGTCGCATTGATATACCGATGATCGTCCCGATCGAAAACAACCAGGAGAGATACTGATGAAGCGAGTTCTAGCGGCGGTCATGGCGTTCTTGTGCATCGCACCTGCGGCGCAAGCGCAGATCGACCGAGCCACCCTTTCGGGGACGGTCAAGGACACCGGCGGGGGCGTTCTGGCCGGGGCCACCGTCACGGTCACCAATGTCGCCACCAACGTGGCATCCAAGGCCACCACCTCCAGCACCGGCAACTTCCTGGTGGTGAACCTGCAGTCCGGTCAGTATCTGGTCGAAGCCCAGGCTCAGGGTTTGCAAACCGCGGTCCAGTCGGTCATCCTTGAAATCGGCCAGCGCGGTCGCGTCGATATCGTCCTCGGGGTCGGCTCCATGACGGAGTCGGTCACGGTGGAAGGGGTCCGGCGGCTCCTGAACACCGAGGACGCCACCCTCGGATCGGTCATCGACCAGAACGCAGTGGCGAACCTGCCTCTCGCGATCCGGAACTGGGACGACCTTCTCGCCCTCGTCCCCGGAGTGCAGGGCGATCGCTTCACCGAGCAGGGCGGCGGCACCCCCTTCGGCCGCACCGGCGGCGTCAACGTCCACGGCTCCCGCTCACTGCAGAACAACTTCCTGCTCGACGGCGTTGACAACAACTCGGTGTCCACCAACGTTCAGGAACTGACCTCGCAGGTCTCGCGTCCGTCCGTCGACTCGATCCAGGAGTTCAAGGTTGTCACCAGCCCCTACTCCGCCGAGTACGGCCGTTCGCCGGGTGCGGCCATCAGCGTTTCCACCAAGTCCGGCACCAACGAATTCCATGGCACGGTCTACGACTTCTACCGCAACGAAGGAATGGATGCGAACGACTTCTTCTCGAAGCGAGCCGGACGCAGCAAGCCCGCGAACGATCAGAACCAGTTCGGCGCGAACCTCGGGGGACCGATCATCAAGGACAAGGCGTTTTTCTTCGTTGACTTCGAAGGGACCCGCATCACCCGCGGCGTCACCCGCCTCACCCGCGTTCCCACAGCCGATGAGCGAGCGGGCATCCTGCCCGGTGTGCGCGACCCTCTGACCGGCGTGGCTTTCCCGGGCGGCGTGATTCCCGCAAGCCGCATCGATCCCTTCGCCGCCGCGATCATGGGCCTGGTGCCCCTCCCCAACCAGGCGGGCGCCAACAACTTCTTCCGACAGGCCGACCTGATCGACAACTCCGACCGCGTCCTGGCCCGTCTCGACTACAAGCTGAATCAGAACGACAGCATCTTCGCCCGCTACATCTACTCAGACCGGACCCGTCAGATCCCGGGTGCCTTCGGCGGCGTGATCGACGGAACCGGCACCTCCGGCTTCGGCGATCAGAAGATCAAGACCAACGCGATGGTGATCGGCTGGACCCATATTCTGTCGCCGAGCATGGTGAACGAATTCCGGTTTTCCTGGTCGAAGGCCGATTCGGACGCGGTGCACCAGGCCTTTGGGATCGAGCCTCCTCCGGCCGCGAGGATTCCCGGCATGATCACGAATCCCGTGGTGGCGGGGGGATTCCCCGGTATCACCGTCGACGGTTTCTTCGGCGGCTCCGGCCTTGGCCGCCTCGGGTCGCCCGACTTTCTTCCGAAGTTCCAGCACACCGAGCAGTTCGAGTTCATCGAAAGCCTGTCGTGGCTCAAGGGAAATCACGCGTTCAAGGGCGGCATCAACATCATCGCCCCCATGAAGAACCAGTACTACGACGTGCCGGCCGGCCGCGGCGCGATGCGCTTCCGTAACAGCTTCACCGGAAACTCGATGGGCGACTATCTGCTCGGCTATGTGGCCGACTTCCAGCTGTCAAACGTTTTCGTGGCCGACCAGCGTCACTGGGCTTCGATGTTCTATATCCAGGACGACTGGAAGGTGAATTCGAAGCTGGCCTTGAACCTCGGCCTGCGCTACGACTTCATCACCCCGGCGCTCGAGGCGACCAACGCTCAGACGAACTTCAACCCGGCGGGATCTGGCAGTCTGGTGTTCGCCAAGGATGGTTCGCTTGAAGACCGCGGTCTGGTGAAGCCCGACAAAAATAACTTCGCGCCGCGCCTCGGCGTGGTCTATACCCTCAACGAGAAGACGGTTCTCCGCGGCGGTTGGGGCATCTTCTACAACCTCTTCGACCGCATCGGCTCCGAAGACCAGCTGGCGCTGAACCTGCCCGGACTCAACAACTCGACCATCACGCGTACGTCCGGCTCGCCGGTGTTCTTCCTCCGTCAGGGCATTCCCAGCAGCTTCCTGGTGCAGCCAAATCTTGATCCGGCGGCGGGCCAGCTTCGCACCAATCGGCTTCGCGCAGTTTCGAGCGATGCGCCGAAGACCACGGTGATGCAGACGAGCATCGGTTTCCAGCGCGAGTTGACGGCCGGCATTGTCCTGACCATGGACGGCGTCTACACCAAGGGCTCCAACCTCGGCCGCCTGGTGAACCTCAACCAGCCCCTTCCAAACGCGGCCGGCAACAACGCCCTCGGCGCCCTGCCGTACCCGAACTTCGGTTTCATCGAGTGGCGCAGCCAGGACGGCGAGTCCGAATACAAGGGCATCGACTTCGGCATCGAGAAGCGTTTCTCCAAGGGCTACGGTTTCGGTGTCGCGTACACCCTCTCGGATTCCAAGGACAACACCTCCGAACACCTCTCCACTCAGGGTTCCGCGTCGTTCCCGCAGAACTCCCGCGATATCGCGGCGTGGTACGGGCCCAGTGACTACGACGTGCGGCACCGCATCGCCCTCAACTTCGTGGCCGAACTTCCTTTCGGCAAGGGAAAGAAGTTTGCGAACGACGGCATTGGCGCCACCGTCCTCGGCGGCTGGACGTTGTCCGGTATCTACACCGCGCGGACCGGTCGGCCGTTCATGGCCAACCAGAGCAGCAACAACGTGGGCACCGCCATGACCGGCCTGCCCAATCAGGTGGGTGATACCAAAGGTGCGGAAACCGTGGACCAGTGGTTCAACCCCGCCGCTTTCCAGGCAGTGACCTCGGGTACGTTCGGCAACGTCAAGCGCAATGGAATGCGCGGACCGAATTACAAGAGCCTCGATTTCACCCTTCAGCGCCGGTTCTCCCTCACCTCCAGGGTGGCGGCGGCTCTACGCTTGGATGTCTTCAACGTTCTCGATCGTGTCAACCTCGGTCTGCCCGATCGCAATGTGGGAAGCCCGGCCACCCTGGGTGTGATCAGCTCCCTCGGCGGCGATCCGCGTCTGATGCAGGTCTCGGCGCGCCTCACGTTCTAAGCCGGTTGCTCGAAGCAGCGCGCCGTCTACTGAGAGTGAGACGGCGCGCTTCTCGGGCCCAGCAGCCCGTGGCAAAAGTCTGCCGGCATTCGAGCCCGAGGCCAGGCTGGCGCGCTCTCGGTGCTAGCGCGGACTTTCACCACAGACTGCTAGGCCGAGAGGGTTGGTTTAGTCTGCGCGGTATGAAGAAGATCGCACTCGTCCTGGGTCTTGGCGCCGCTACCATCGGCGGGGCGCAGAACCCCGCGTCCACACCCGCCGCGTCAAGGCTTCGCCTCGTCGTCGTGATCTCCATCGACCAGATGAGACCCGACTACCTGGAGCGGTTCAAGCCGCTGCTCAAGTCGGGCCTCAAGACTCTGAGCGAGCGGGGCGCCGTCTTCTCGAATGCCCGATACCGGCATGCGAACTGTGAGACCGGGCCAGGACATTCCGTCATCCTTTCCGGGCGGAACGGCTACGAATCCGGGATCATCGCGAATGGCTGGTTCGACGCGCCCCTCGGCCGCGCGGTCAACGTGGTCGACGATCCCACCGTGGTTCCAATCGGCGGAACGGGGCGAGGCGCTTCCCCGGCGCACTTCATCGGCTTCACGCTCGGAGACTTCCTGAAGAAGGCCGACCCCCGGGCCAAGGTGGTGGGAGTGGCGCTCAAGGATCGAGCGGCCACTCTGATGGCAGGCCCGCGGGCCGACGCGGCTTATTGGTACGAAGGGGGCAATGGCCGCTTCATCACCAGCAGCTATTACATGAAGTCGGCGCCCGCCTGGCTGGACGCCTTCAACAATCGCAGGTTGCCGGATGTTTACGGCGCGAAGCCCTGGACCCGGCTTCTCGATGAATCCGTTTACCGCAAATACGCGGGGGAGGATCACGTTCCGACCGAAGCCGATCTGAAGGACACCGTTTTCCCGCACCCTGTGGCCGGTTCGCCCGGGAGCGAGGCCTTCTATGGCGCGTTCCGCCGCACTCCTTATGCAGACGAGTTGACCGTCGACCTGGCCCTCGCCGCCATCGACGCCCATGGCCTTGGAGCCGATCCGGTCACGGACATCCTGGCCCTGGGCCTTTCGGCGAGCGACTACATCGGTCACTCGTTCGGGCCGGATTCGCACGAAATGTTAGACCAGATGCTGCGGCTCGACCTCGTGCTCGAACGCCTGTTTCGGGAGATCGGGACGCGCGTGGGTGAGGAGGGAGCCCTCTTTGTTCTGACCTCCGATCACTCAGTGATGCCTCTGGTCGAGACCCTCCAAAAGCAGGGCGTGAAGGCGTCGCGCGTGAAGCCGGCCGATCTCCAGGAGGCGGGCATGACGGCGATTGAGCAGCGTTTCCCTGGAAAGAAGGGCCTTATCGCGTCCTACATGGCCCCTGACTTCTATTTGGACCTTGCCGCGATCGAGCGCCAAGGTCTGCGCCGAGAAGACGTGGAGCGGACATTGGGTGACGCGCTCCTGGCCACCGGTTTTGTGGCGAAGATCTACACCGCCCGGTCCTTTGCGGGCGAGCGGCCCTCCGTCACGGAAGATCCCTACTATGACGCGGTGCGACGTTCGTACTTTGGTTCCCGCAGTCCTCATGTCATCGCGCGACTGAAGGAGTACATGTACCTCACCGGCAGCGCCGGAGGCACCGGGCACGGCTCGGCCTATGAATACGACCGGCACGTGCCCGTGATCTTCCTCGGGCCGGGGATTCGGCCGGGAACCTACGAGAGCGACGCCGCTCCCGAGGACATCGCTCCCACTCTGGGCATGATGTTGGGGGTCGACTACCCGCTCCAGGATGCGCGTCGTCGCCTCACTGAGATGATGCTGGGTCAGCCGGCGACGAATGGAACCGCCAGACCGAAAGGCACGCCATGACAGAAACCAGCCGGATGCGCCTCACCATTCTTCGCGGGGCGGAGTTCTGGAACGATTCGTGTGCCCCCACCGAACTCAAGGACGCGGTTGACCATGGGGCCACCGGAGCGACGTCCAATCCGGTCATCGTGTCTGCGGTGGTGAAGTCCGACCCGAAGACCTGGAATCCGGTTCTCGATGGCATCATCAGCAAAAACCCGACGGCCAGTGAGGACGAGGTCGCCTGGTTACTGATCGAGGAAATCGGGCGTCAGGCTTCGGCCATCCTCGCTCCCGTGCACGCCGAGACGAAGGGTGCTCGGGGCTATCTGTCGATGCAGGTCTCTCCGAAGTTTCACGCGAACGCCGCGCGGATGATCGAGCACGGGAAAGCGCTTGCCGCCCTCGCGCCGAACATCGCGATCAAGGTGCCTTCGACCGCGGCGGGGGTGGTGGCCGCGGAGGAGCTGGTGGCCGCGGGCATCAATGTCAACGCAACGGTCAGCTTCACCGTGTCGCAGGCGGTCACCGTGGGGGAGGCCTTCGAACGTGGCCTGGATCGCGCTCAAGCAGAAGGCGTCGACCTGACCCGCCTGCATCCTTATATGACACTGATGGTGGGCCGCCTCGACGACCTGCTGCAGCGGGTGATGGTGAAAGAGCAGATCGCGATCGACCCGGGCTACCTTGCCTGGGCCGGGATCGCGGTCTTCAAGCGGGCCCACGACATCTTCCTGCGGCGAGGCTTCCGGTCGCGACTGCTGGTCGCCGCCTATCGGCATCATCTCCACTGGTCGCAGCTCATCGGCCAGGGCGTCATCCACACCATGCCCTATCCATGGTGGAAACAGTTCGAGGCGTCTGATATCGAGGTGGAGGAAACTCTCTCCCGGCCGGTCCAGCCCGAGGTCGTCGAGACCCTTCAGCGGAAGTTCAAGGACTTTCCGCTCGCCTACGAAGAGGGTGCCCTATCCGCCGCTTCGTTCGCCTCCTACGGCGCAACCGTCCACACCCTCAGCCAGTTCCTGGGCGGATTTCAGGAACTGCTGGGTTTGGTTCGAGACCGGATGCTGAACCGCCCATAAACCGGGCCCGCTCGACCCCCCCAACTAACTCCGATGGTAGGGGCGGCCCTTGTGGCCGCCCTGCAACAGCCTCGCGTGCCCCAGGTCATTCCCTTGAGTCGGCCATCATCCGCACGCTTACCCCGGGGCGCCGTGATTCGGGTCTGCGGATCGGGCTCTGCGTGGCCGACGATTAGAGTATGAGGATGACGCCTTCCGAGTCTCCGGCCGAAAGCGCCGCCCAGCATGCCCGGAGTCTGCGCCTCCCGTTTGTGACCATCGATCACGACGCCCTCGAAAGCGGCCTCTGGGACGGTCTGAATCTCGAAACCCTCGTGCGTTTTTCCTGTGTCCCCTGCGGGCGCGCGGGGGCCCGGCTGGTTATGGCCTTTGCGCCACCTCTTTCGCTGGAGCGCATTTCGGAGACCGAGTTCGCCCTCGGCCGCCCGATCGATGCCGTGGTGGCGACCGCGCAGGACATCTCGGAAGGGCTCCGGCGCAAGCGAGGGGGCGAGACCCTTCTTGATAGAGCCCGCGAGGACCTCGGGACGAGCCTGGAACTGCTGTCCGATGAGGACGGGAAGGTCGTCGACCTGGAGACGCTGGCTTCGGAAAGCCCGATCGTCCGTCTCGTCGATTCCCTCCTTCTTGGCGCGATCGAAAGACGGGCTTCGGATATCCACATCGAATCGAAGGACCGCGCGGTCCTCGCCAAGTACCGCATCGACGGGGCGCTTTACGAAGCCACCGCACCGGTCGAGAAGCGGCACGCGGAAACCATTGTTTCCCGCGTGAAGGTCATGGCCGAACTCGACATCGCGGAGCGACGGATTCCCCAGGATGGAAGGTTCCGTCTGCGCGTCTCGGGCCGCACCATCGACTTCCGGGTCTCGGTGATGCCTTCGATCCACGGCGAGGACGTGGTCATCCGCATTCTCGACCGCGAATCGTTGTCCAAGGAGTTTCAGGAACTGAGGCTCCAGGCTTTGGGCTTTGATGGCGCCCAGCTGGCGACGGTCAAGAAATACGTGGCCGAGCCGTACGGAATGATCCTGGTCACCGGCCCCACGGGAAGCGGAAAGACCACCACCCTCTACGCGGCCCTCAACGAGATCGCGAGTTCGGAAGAGAAGATCATCACCATCGAGGATCCGGTCGAGTATCAGATCGC
>CAZFQH010000052.1:10882-11948 GCA_964520805.1 uncultured Acidobacteriota bacterium
GCCTGACTTTCGCCCGTGGTCTTCGCTCGATCCTCCGCCATGATCCCGACAAGATCATGGTGGGCGAGGTTCGGGACCCTGAGACGGCCCAGATCGCGGTACAGGCGGCGCTGACCGGACATCTCGTCTTCACCACGGTCCACGCGAACAACGTCTTCGACGTGATCGGCCGCTTCCTTCACATGGGGGTCGATCCCTACAACTTCGTTTCGGCGCTCACCCTTGTCCTCGCCCAGCGCCTGGTGCGGGTTCTGTGTCGATCCTGCCGTCAGCCCGTAGCCATCACCGAAACCGAATGGCGAGCCGCGGGGATTGATCCGGGGCGGTTTTCCGGGAAAGTCGTCTACGATCGCGGGGCGTGTGAATCGTGTGCGATGAGCGGTTTCTTCGGGCGCCGGGCCGTGGGCGAGATGCTGGAGCTCCACGACGATATCCGACAGCTCATACTGGAGCGACGCCCGGTGGGCGAGATCAAGAAGATGGCCCGCGGCTTCGGGATGCGCACCTTGCGAGAGGGTGCCATCGACAAGGTCTTTGATGGGACCACCAGTCTCCGCGAGATCAACAAGGTGACGTTCGTCGAATAGAGGCCCCCAAATGACCCCGGACCTGCCGCCCAATCCGAGTGATGACGATTTGCGATACCTGTTGACCGGCGTGCGCCGTATCGCGGTGATCGGCCTCTCGCCCAAGCCCCATCGAGATTCCCATCGCGTCTCCGCCTATATGCAGCGGATGGGGCTCGAGATCGTGCCGGTCTATCCGAGGGAAGAGACCATTCTGGGCGAGCGGGTTTACCGCACGGTGGGGGAGATCGACGGGCCCATCGATCTGTTCAACGTCTTCCGGCGGTCTGAGGATCTGCCCGATGTGGTGGACGAGATTCTCACGAGCTCTGCGAGCAGTTCACCGGTGTGGTTTCAACTCGACTGCGTGCACCCGAGAGCCATCGCCGACCTGACGAGAGCGGGCCGCACCGTCGTGTACGACCGTTGTCTGATGGTCGAGTACGCGCGGCTCTTGCGCTGAGAAGGGCGACCACAAGGGTCGCCCCTACGGTTTAGGG
>CAZFQH010000052.1:12048-14270 GCA_964520805.1 uncultured Acidobacteriota bacterium
AAGGGCGACCACAAGGGTCGCCCCTACGGTTTAGGGGTTGCGGCGGGCGAGGCGGCCGCGGCCGGAACGCTCGCGGCGGGAGAGGCCACCGGGGCGACGGGAACGCCGAGCAGATCGGTGGGGGTGGCCCCAGGGGTCGGAGAAGCCGCGGCGGGGATGCTGTCGAGGACCGACGACTGCTTCTGCTTCAGGACAGACAAGGAGATGCTCGTGATCATGAACACCGCGGCGAGGGCAGTGGTGACCCGCGAGAGAAGGGTGGCCGATCCGCGGGGACCGAAGGCGGCCTGGGTGCCGCCGCCGCCGAAAGCGCTCGCAAGGTCCTGACCCTTTCCCTGCTGGAGCAGGACCACGGCGATCAGGAAGAAGCACGCAATCAGATGCAGGATCAGAACAAGGTAGTAGAGAACGGTCATCGCTGTTTGCCTTTAGCCTCGGGTGCAGTCATCGAAACGGCCGGTTCCGCACAGTCCCCTGGGAAGGGCGGCGGAGCAGAGCCGAAAGAGGGAGAGTATATCGAAAAGGCCTAGCCCGAGGGACTGGCCCCGCGGGTCACCCGCGGGAGGCCTGGACGATGCCCAGAAACGAACCCGTCTCGAGGCAAGCGCCGCCCACGAGCGACCCGTCCACATCCGGTTCAGAGATGAGCGAAGCCGCGTTGTCGGGCTTGACGCTGCCCCCGTAGAGAACTCGAATGGATCGGGCCACCGAGTCGCCGTGGGAGCGCGCCACGAGTTTCCGAAGGAACGCATGAACCTCCTGGGCCTGGGCGGGGGACGCGGTCTTCCCGGTGCCGATGGCCCAGACCGGCTCGTAAGCGAGCACGCAGCCTGCCGCTTCCTGGGGAGTGATGTGGCGCAGGGCGTGTTCGGCCTGGCGCTCCACCACGTCGAAAGTGCGCGAGGTCTCGCGTTCCTGGAGGGTTTCGCCGACGCAAAGAATGGGGACCAGGCCGTGATCGAGGGCGGCCCGCGCTTTCTTCATGACGTTGATGTCCGTTTCGCCGAAGAGGTGCCGGCGCTCCGAGTGGCCCAGGATCACGTGGGTGCAGCCGAGATCCCTGAGCATGGTCGGAGCGATTTCTCCGGTGTAGGCCCCGTGGGTCGCCTCATGCATGGTTTGGGCGGCGAGACCGATAGTGCTGCCTTTGAGGACCTCGGCCACCGCGGCGAGAGCAGTGAAGGGAGGCGCCACCGCGACATCGATTTCCGGGAACGCGCGCGCACCGTCGCGGACCGCGATCGCCAGGGCGCGCGCTTCGGCTATGGTTTTGTGCATCTTCCAGTTGCCGACAACGAAGGGGCGAGCCATCCGGAGACTCTAGCTGAGCTTGTGTGGCGGAGGGCAAGAGCCCGTGCTGCGGTCGGCGGAAAGGGCAGGCCCAAGGCCTGCCCTACATTTCACTAGCCGTTATCCCGGCACACGAAGCCTGCCCCCTACCTTCGCTGGCCGTCATCCGGCACGCAAGGCCTGCCCCTACATTCCTACATTCACTGGCTCTCGGTCTCGCCTTCATCGAGGCACGCGACGCCCGGTAGAACGTCGCCGCCCAGAAACTCGAGGGAGGCGCCGCCGCCCGTCGAGACGTGGGTGATCCGGTTCATCAAACCCGATTCGGAAATGGCCGCGACCGAATCGCCGCCGCCTACAATGGTCGTGGCCTTCGACTCGGCGAGGGCCTGCGCCACCGCGAAGGTTCCCGCGGCGAAGGGCTTCATTTCGAAAACCCCCATCGGCCCATTCCATAGGACCAGGGCGGCCTTCCGGATCTCCTTCCCGAAGACCTCCACGGTCATGGGACCGATGTCCAGCCCCATCCAGTTTTCCGGAATTTCGGTGACCGGCAGCGTCTTCGTCTCGGCGTCGGCGCGGAATGCGCTTGCGACCACGTGGTCGAAGGGGAGGAGGATCTTGCCCTTGCCGGCTTCGAGCAGGCTCGCGGCGAGCGACACTTTGTCCTCTTCGACCAGGCTCTTTGCGGTGTTGTAGCCCATGGCCTTGAAGAAGGTGTAGGCCATGCCTCCGCCGATCAGCAGGGAATCGACTCGGGGGAGGAGATTCTCGATGACGGTGATCTTGTCGGAGACTTTCGCGCCACCGATGATCGCCACGTAGGGCTGGGGCGGCGAGGCGAGGGCGAGACCCAGGTAGTGAACCTCCTTCTCCATCAGCAAACCCGCGACGCGCTGCTTCACGAAGGGTGCTACTCCTGCGGTGGAGGC
>CAZFQH010000053.1:0-2937 GCA_964520805.1 uncultured Acidobacteriota bacterium
AGGCCCAGAGCCACCGGACCCGCGTCCTTGATGGACGCGGCGATTCTGGCCTCTCGATGCGCCAGGGGAACGTTACTCGCCGACAACGCGGCCAGCGAGCGTCGGACATGCGCGCGCGCGAGACCGCCCGGATCCTGGGCATAGCGGAAGAAGGACAAAGCCGCGGTCGCTCGTTCGAGGGCGCCTTCGGGATCGCGCCCGGCCAATTGGGCGTCGGCGAGCAGCAGGTCGATCTCGGCCCGGCATTCGGTCGTCCCATATCCGCGGCGAGCCACATCCGCCGCCCGCTCGATCGCGGGCAGAGCTGCCGCGGCCTCTCCCTGCGCCAGTCCAAGCAAACCCGTGCGACGCCCGGCACTCAGGTGTTCGTGGGGCGAGGAGGCCCGGGCGAAGAGACGCCCGGATTGATCCGCATCTCGAGCCGCCAGGCGCCATTCGCCCGAGTGGGCCCGAAAATCGGCGCGTTCGGACAGAACCGAGGCCAGGACGGAGGCATCGCGCAAACCGCTGCAGGCCCGTTCGGCGGAATCGATGGTGCCTCGTGCGCTCACCACATCACCCACTTCACGGGCCACGCGGGCCTTGAGCAGGAGAGCCTCGATGAATCGGACGCGCTGGCGCGTGCTCACCGCGAGGCCGCACGCCTCGGCGGCCATCCGAGCCGCGTCTTTAAGCCGGCCGGAGTGCAGGGCGATGTGGCCGCCAAAGAGCCAGGTGTCTACACCGCCTTCATCCTGCTGGGCTGGAGTCGAATCAATGACGGTTCCGGCCTCGCGAAATCGCCCCAGGCCGATAAGGGCACGTATTCGCGAAGTCTCGAGCGTGCGGGCCAGGCCGTCGCGGACGTCGAGACCCTTCAGGGCTTCACCCGCCCACTCCAGTGCGGCCGCGAACCGGCCGAGGCCCAGGGCGATCTCCGTGCGCAGAGCCAGAAACGGCTTGCGCTTTGAAGCCTGGAAGTGTCTCGATTGAGCGCGGGCCAGCTGAAAGGCTTCGGCGTGACGGCCGCGGGAGACCAGCGACCGCAAGGTGCTGAGCCGTGGATCGGGTGGAGTGTTTTCAAGGGAGAGAAGCATAAAACCGGCCCTTTCAATGTCCGACGTGTTGAAGGGATAGTCCCGTTTATGAGTAGCCGTTCACTAATCGGACTGTGACGCTTCGCCGGGCGTCACACCACGCGGCCGCCCCCTCGGATAAGGTTCCCTATTTGCTAAGCCGGTCCTCGGGCCCTCCTCAAATGAGAATCGCCATTGACGTCACAACCCTGAGAGGACGAATCTCAGGAGTCGGCTACTACACGGCCCGGATCGTTGAGCACCTTGCGGAGGCCCTGGGTTCGGAGGGTTCGGAGGTTTCGGAACTCCTTCTCCTGTCGAATGGGCCGGTGGACCGCGCTTTGCCGGTAGGGGCCCGAGCGGTTCCGGGCTTCCGCTTTCCGATTCGCTCGGTCTGGATGCAGTTCCTCCTGCCTCTGCTCCTCCGCAGGCTCCGGCCGGACCTTGTCCACTACACCAACTACCTCGCACCCGCGGTTTCCCCCGGTCCCTACGTCGTGTCCGTCCATGACATGAGCCTCACTCGCACTCCCGAGCATCACACGCTTAAAAAGCGGCTGCTCACGGCGAGCCTCGTTCCCCGGGTGGCGCGACGGGCGCGACTCATCCTCACCCCGTCCCTAGCAACCAGCCGTGACGTCGTCGAGGACCTGGGGCTGCCCGCGGACCGAGTGGTCTCGATTCCCTATGCCGCGGCCGAAATGTTTCGACCGGTAGCGGAGCGACCGCCCTACCCCGGGCTTGATCGGCCCTATTTCCTGTTCGTAGGCACCATCGAACCCCGCAAGAACCTGGTTCGGCTGCTTAATGCCTTCGCCGAATTCGCCAGGGATGTGCCAGGCGTGAACCTGGTATTGAGCGGCCAGCGCGGATGGAAGTGCGAGGAGATCTACGCGCGGGCGAAAGAGAAGGATGTGGCGGATCGAATCGTGTTCCTCGACTATGTGGATGAGGCCACTCTGCCCTCCCTTTACTCTCATGCTCTGGCCTGCGTTTATCCGAGTCTCTTCGAAGGCTTCGGATTCCCGGTGGTGGAGGCGATGAGTTGCGGCACGCCGGTTCTGACCTCCAATACGACGTCACTCGGGGAAATCGGCACGGGAGCCGCCCTTCTCGTGAATCCCTTCGATACCCAGGCCCTCGCCAATGGCCTGCGTTCTCTGGCCCGCGACCCCGCCTTGCGCGAAGATCTGCGCACCCGGGGCTTTGCCCGGGCCGCCACGTTCTCGTGGCAAGAGACCGGGCGAAGAACCATCGAGGCCTACCAGAAAGCCCTCGACTGCTAAATTCCCCCCTCAATGCGGGTGCTGACGGCAGGAGAATCCCACGGACCGGCCATGGTCTGCCTGGTGGAGGGTCTGCCTGCCGGCCTCGAGATTCGGAAGGACCGGATCGACGGGGAGTTGAAGCGGCGGCAGCGCGGATACGGGCGGGGCGGGCGCATGAAGATCGAGCAGGACGAGGTGGAGATCGTGAGCGGGATTCGCCACGGCCTGACCCTCGGCTCACCCGTCACCCTGCTCGTCCGCAATCAGGATCACGCGAACTGGCTCGACGTCATGTCCCCGGACCCGCTCCCTGATCCCGAAAAAGCGGCGGCGGCGGTTTCCCGGCGTGAACGCACGGCGCCGCGGCCCGGACACGCCGATCTGGCCGGTGCCCTCAAATATCTGACCAAGGACCTGCGGAACATCATCGAGCGGTCGAGTGCAAGAGACACCGCGGCGCGGGTCGCAGCAGGCATGCTCGTGCAGTCGGTGCTCGATGTCTTCGGCATCGAAGTTCGCTCCCATGTGGTCGCTATCGAAAACGAAGCGGTCGATCGCTTCGTGGCGTTTGAAGAGATGGCCGGAGCCTCCCAGTCGGAGGTCGGGTGCGTCGA
>CAZFQH010000053.1:2947-8218 GCA_964520805.1 uncultured Acidobacteriota bacterium
TCCTCGGAGCCACCGCGTTGTCGACGCACCCGACCTCCGACTGGGAGGCTCCGAGGATGCGCGACGCCATCGATGCCGCGAAGAAAGACGGCGACACATTGGGCGGCGAGATCGAGATCGCGGCTCACGGCGTACCTCCGGGGATCGGCGGTTTCGCGCAATGGACGATGCGCCTCGATGGCCTCCTCGCTCAAGCCCTGATGTCGATTCCCTCCTTCAAGGCCGTAGCCGTGGGCGACGGTTTCGGGGCCGGGCGGCTTCGTGGAAGCGCTTTCCATGATCACATCAGCCACTCGGCGGCGGGCGGTTTCACCCGCCCCAGCAATCACGCGGGAGGTATCGAAGGCGGAATCTCCAACGGCGAGGAAATCCGGGTCCGAGCCATCGTGAAACCAATTCCGACCCTGATGAACCGCCTCCCCTCGGTGGACCTCAAAACTCTCGAGCCCTCGCCGGCCGCCATCGAACGAAGCGACACCTGCGTGGTTCCAGCCGCGGCGGTGGTGGGCGAAGCGATGGTGCGGATCGTCCTCGCCCAGGCCCTGCTGGAAGCCTACGGCGGAGACTCGCGCTCGCAACTCCTCGCCCATTTCGAGACCGCGCGTACCCTGCGCGCCCAAACCTTCGGCTTCGCGACGAAGCCCATTGAAAGGACCTGATTCTTGGCTATCCGGCCCATCGTCAAGTGGGGGGACGGGGTGCTTCACACTCCCTCCGCTCTGGTCCCCGCGGTAACCGACGACATCCGCACCCTGCTCGACGACATGCACGAAACCATGATCGCGGCTCCCGGCATCGGCCTGGCCGCGCCGCAGATCGGGGTGGCCCTGCGGGTCATCATTGTCGATCTCTCGGTCGGCGAGGACAAGTCGAAACTGATCGCCCTGGTGAACCCCGAGTTCATCTCCCGCGAAGGCGAGGTCAAGGAAGAGGAGGGCTGCCTCTCCGTGCCTGGATACGCGGGTACCCCCGTGCGGCCTCGCTTCGTGCGAGTGAAGGGCCTTGGCCGCGACGGCTCCGAACAGGTGTACGAGGGCGAGGGACTTCTAGCCCGCGCCTTCTGCCACGAGATCGACCACATCGACGGGAAACTCTTCGTGGACCGGTTGAGTCCCCTCAAGCGCGATCTGATGGTTCGCAAACTCCGTAAGCGGGCCAAAGCGAACGACTGGGACGAGCAGGAGCGTTGAAGATCGTCTTCATGGGAACCGGCCAATTCGCGGTCCCCGCCCTCGAAGCGCTCGCCCGCGCGGGCCACTCCGTTCCGCTGGTGGTCAGCCAGCCGGATCGTCCGCAGGGCCGCGGTTTGACGTTGCAGGAAACTCCGGTCAAGGCGGCCGCTCGGGCCCTTGGCCTTCCCGTGTTCCAGCCCGAGAAACTGCGTCTCGAACCGGGGCGCGTGATCGACGAAAAGGCGGATGTGCTGGTCGTGGTCGCCTACGGTCAGATCCTTCGGGACAACATCCTTGAATGCGCAGGCCGAGGCGCCATCAACGTCCACGCCTCACTGCTGCCGAAGTATCGGGGGGCGGCCCCTATTCAATGGGCGATTGCCTGCGGAGAAACCCGGACCGGGGTGACCACCATGCAGCTCGATCGCGGCATGGACACCGGCGCGATCCTGCTCCAGCGCGACTGCGCCATCGAGCCTTCGGACACCACCGCCACCCTCGAACCGCGCCTCGCTTTGATGGGTGCCACGCTGCTGATCGAAACCCTCGAAGGCCTGGCCGCGGGTGCGATGACGCCGATCGCTCAGGACGACGGCGCCGCAACCAAGGCCCCCCTGATCAAGAAGGCGGACGGTCTGGTTGGATTCGAGCGGACTGCGCAGGAAATCACCCAGCGACTGCGCGGTTTCTCGCCCTGGCCGGGACTTCAGTTCCTCCATCAGGGGCGGTCGGTCAAGATATTGGGGGCCAGCGTCTTGACCCTCGCCGACACCCCACCATCACCGTCGGGCACAGTCCTCGGGATCTCCCGCGACGGCGTCGATGTCGCGTGCGCTTCGGGTTCGGTGCTGCGGCTTTTGAAAGTAAAGCCCGAGAGCCGGAGCGGCGTGTCCGCCTTCGACTTCGCGAACGGAGCCAAGTTGAAGCCCGGCAGCCAGTTGGGCGACCCAGCGTCCGCTCCGTTGCCAGCACCCTAGAAGCCTTTCCAGCACGCGGCGGTGCGCCCGAAGGGGCGGTTGTGGGTTCGCTCGCGCAGAGCGGCTAAACTTCGGGGCTCCCGTTTCGAGAGCCCTCCTCCATGCTGCGCAAGTTCCTGGTCCTGTCCCTAGCCCTCCTCTGCGGGCTCATCTCTGCCGCGCTCACCCTCAGGATCGTTCGCAACTCCCAGACCACGTCGGTGCCGAATCTCACCGGCCGCACCCTGGCCGCGGCCAACAGCGATGCGGGACAGAGGCGCCTCCGAGTCAAGGTGACCGGTCGGAAGAATCACCCCAAGGTGGCCCTCGGCCGCGTCATCGAACAGGACCCGCCAGCCGGCACGTCGATCAAGGAGAATCGTTCGATCCGCGTAGTGCTGAGCATGGGGCCCAGGAAAACCACGGTTCCCGATGTCCAGGGTCAGGCCCTGCGGAGCGCGCGATTGCGGCTCGAGGGCATGGCGGTTCCGATTCGGAGGATCATCGAAGCCCCCTCCTCCGTCGCCGAGGACACCGTGCTCGTCCAGATACCCGAGGCGGGGATCGTCGAAAACCTGGGCGAAGGCGTACTGCTGGTGATCGCGAAGAACGGATCGATGCGCGACTACGTGATGCCGGACCTCATCGGAAAAAGTATCGCCGACATTTCGCGGGCGTTTAAGAACCGGGGTTTTGTGCCGCCCCAGATTCGCTACCGCAGCTACCCGGGGCTTGCTCGTGGCACCGTGTTGTCGCAAAGCCCGCTCGCGGGATATCGCCTCAATCCCGGCACCGCGGTGATCTTCGAGGTCTCGGAAGGCTCATGAACCAGGACTCCGTCTCGTCGCTGCGCGTTCGCTTCGCCGAAACCGACAAGTTCGGCTTCGCCTATCACGGGGCCTACTTCGCGTGGTTTGAGGTGGGCCGGACTAACTGGCTGCGCGAGCGCGGCATGACGTATCGCGACCTGATGTCGAGAGACCTCCATCTGCCCGTGACGTCGACGGAAGCAAAGTTCCTGCGTCCGGTTGGCTACGACGATGCGCTCGAAATCCGCACCAGCCTCGCCCAGGTCACCGGTGTGCGGCTTCGATTCGACTACGAGTTGAGACGGGAGAAGGAATCCGAACTCCTCACCCGTGCCTCCACCGAACACGCGTCGGTCGACGGATCGGGCCGCCCTAAACGTTTTCCAGAAGATGTCCTGAGGCTTCTTAAATGAAATTTGTGGTCACCGGAGCCTGCGGCTTCATCGGATCTCACCTGTGCGACCGCCTCCTCGGCGCCGGTCATGAAGTGATCGGCATCGATGGCTTCGTGCCCTTCTATCCGCGAGAGATGAAGGAGCGCAACATCGCGGGGGCCAAGGCCTCCCCAAGGTTCACCCTTCATGAGACCCTCCTCGAGGAATCGAACGAACTCGAGGCGATGCTGAAGGGTGCGGACGCCATCTATCACCTCGCGGCCCAGGCGGGCGTGCGCGCATCGTGGGGAGACGACTTCAAGGGTTACGTCGATCACAACGTCCTTGGAACCCAGAAGCTCCTCGAAGCCGCGGTCAAAGCCTCGGTTTCTCGGGTGATCTACGCTTCATCTTCTTCGGTCTATGGAGATGTGAACGAGCTGCCGCTGCGCGAGGCGATGGCCCTTTCCCCGGTGTCGCCCTATGGCGTCACGAAGCTGGCGGCCGAACATCTGGTCCACCTTTACGGGAAGGCCAGCGGCTTGTCGGTCACGAGCCTGCGTTTCTTCACGGTCTACGGGCCGAGGCAACGTCCGGACATGGCCTTCCATCGCTTCCTGAAGGCGGTTCGAGACGGCCAGCCCATCACTCTGTATGGAGACGGCGAGCAGACCCGCGACTTCACTTTCATCGCCGATCTCGTTGACGTTCTTGAAGCGGCCTTCGTCCGTGGGAAGCCCGGACTCGTCTATAACGTGGGGGGCGGTCAGCGGATTTCGGTGCTGAAGGTGCTGGAAGCGATCGGTGAGGTCACCGGCCGGGAAGTGAAGATCGAGCGTCACGAGGGTCAAAAGGGCGATATGCGGGATACTCTCGCTGACACGGCGCAGGCGGCACGCGACCTCGGTTTCACTCCGAAGACGCCCCTCGCCACAGGATTGAAAGCGGAATGGGAGTGGATTTGTTCATGAAATCGGTTTGGACGCGCGCGGGCCTCTGGTCCGCCCTGATGGCGGCAACCCTCGCCTGCGGCCGGCAGGAAGTGGACATCGCGACCCTCGCGAGCAACTCCGACCAGGTGATCTGGGCGGCAGGCCAGAAGGCGCTCAAGGGGAAGCAGTGGGACATAGCGCGCCAGCATTTCCGCCGGGTCGTGGATGGTTTTCCGCAGAGCCCGCTGGTGCCGCAAGCCCGTCTGGCCGCGGGCGATGCGTATTTTCAGGAGGGGGGGACGGGAAACCTGATCCTGGCCGCCGGTCAGTACCGCGAGTTCCTCACGGTATTCCCCTCGCACCCGCGCGGTGATTTCGCCCAGTTCCAGGTGGGCGAGAGTTACTTCAGCCAGAAGAACGCACCGGACCGCGATCAAACTCAGGTGGCCCAGGCCCTAGATGAGTTCCTGACCTTCCTCGACCGTTACCCGGATTCGACGCTGGCCCCGAAGGCTCGCGAGCGGGTGAAGGTCTTGCGCGGGTCGCTCGCCCGCTCGGAGTTTGTGGTCGGCTTCTTCTATCAGAAGACTCGCAAGGCGTGGCGCGCCGCGATCCCGCGCTACGAGAACATTCTCAAGAACTACCCGGACTTCGATCAGACCGACGAGACACTGCTGCGTCTCGGTCAATGCCTCGCTTACTCCGGCCGAACGGCGGAGGCGGCACCGTTGCTCGCGCGGCTTCTCGACGAATATCCCGATTCACCCTGGGTGAAAGAGGCTCGTCTGCTGCTCACACCGCCCCCTGCCGACCCCAAGGCCTCGCCCGCCGCGAAGTAGGGGCAACCCGGCGCCCCGGCGCTCGGGCCCGAATCACCCGTCACGCAGATCGTAGGGGCAACCCTTGTGGTTGCCCTTTTCGGCGCGGCACGTCGAACCGTAAAGCCAACGGGTTGGCCTGATGGTGACGCGGTCGCTCGGGCCCGAATCACCCGTCACGCAGATCGTAGGGGCAACCCTTGTGGTTGC
>CAZFQH010000053.1:8318-14261 GCA_964520805.1 uncultured Acidobacteriota bacterium
CCTTTTCGGCGCGGCTTCTCTAGCAGCCCGTGGCGAAAATCAGCAGCGTTCGCCGGACCAGACCACCACATCCACTTGGCGCGCGAAGTGAAGCAACGGCGGCCCCGATACCGTTAGGCCGTGCGGTGCCAGCATGGTGTTGAGGCGGATATCCGCTTCGGCTCTTTGCAGCGGCCACGGGGCGTGATGAACCTCGTTGCGCCACAGCTGACCGCGAGGATCGCGCGCGTAGAGGCAATACCGTTCCGTCAGCCAGTGTTCGAGCGTGCCGGATTGGGCGAAGTAGGGGCCGGAGATCGGTTGGTAAGAGCCTTTGAATTTCGCCTCGCCGCGCTGTGAGCGGTATTCGATTTGCTCACCAATGGGGTCGAGGGACATCGTCGCGTGGTGGTACGGCAGGTGGAAGAATCGCCGGGCCGCCCAAACCGCGAGGGGATTCGTCGCGTCGAGGCTCAGGAACCAGACGCCCGGTCGACCATCGCGCTCTACATAGGTCCGAACGTTCAGCTCGGGGAACGCGGAAATCCAGGGAAGATCGGGTAGGTATCGCCGCATAACCCCGCTCATCCGGAAAGGCACGACCGCGATCCAGGCCGTACCATCGAACTCCTGAAGGCGCAGACCGTCTGGAATCAACCGCCGCAGGGGCTCGGATTCGATGGGCCAGTGAGCAAAAAGCAGATCGCGCCACGACTGCCGCCAGGTCCAAGGTGAGTCCGGAAGCGGCCAGGGCCGATGATCGAGACGCGTTAGGGAAGGGTGCACAGGAGAAAAGGCGAGTCCTGAGCCTACCCTGCCGAGTGAGCCCGGTAAATTGCATCCTGCCGACGATCCGCATAGGGTCGGGGCACCCTTTCTGGAGGAACCATAGATGATGCGTAGTCCCTCGTTCGCCCTCGCCACGATCCTAGGCCTTTCGCTGCTCGGCGCGAGAACCAGCGCCCAGGCTCCCGACAAAGCGGAGGCGGGATCCATAGAAGCCATCGCCAAAGCCACCACCGAAGCGCGTTTCGTGACCCCCTGGGTGTCGTACGTGCCCGAGGTCCCCGGCGTCCCATCGCCCACCGCACATCTCGGGCACATAGTCGGAGCGCCCGGCGAACTCACGAACACCACGAAGATCTACGCCTACTATCGAGCCCTCGCCGCCGCGACGCGGCGGGTGCGGGTCGAGGTGATCGGTACCTCCGAAGAGGGCCGGGAGATCCTGCTGATCGCGGTGGGCGATGAGAAGAGCCTCGACGAAGCCGAAGCCCATCGCAAGGCCATGGGGAACCTCGCCGATCCGCGACGGACCACCGACGAGATGAAAGACCGGTTCATGTCCACCGTGAAACCCGCCTACCTGCTTCATGGCGGGCTGCACTCATCCGAGACCGGTTCCCCCGAGATGCTGATGGAACTTACCCATCGCCTTGCGGTCTCCGAGCAGCCGTACATCAAGGAAATCCGCGACAAACTCATCGTGCTCATCAATCCGGTAGCCGAGCCCGACGGCCGCGATCGGATGGTGGACTGGTTCTACCGCTACCTCAAGGGCAAGACCGACTACGACAATCTGCCGCCCCTCTCGCCTCCCTACTGGGGCAAGTACGTCCGCCACGACAACAATCGCGACGGAATTCAGCGCAAGCTGGCCCTCACGCGCGCCACTCAGGACGCGGCCATGCGCTGGCTGCCCCTCGTTGTCCACGATCTCCATGAGTCGGTGCCTCTGCTTTCGATCTGGACCGGCACCGGCCCCTACAATCCGAATCTGGACCCGAGCGTTTTCAGCGAATGGCACACCATCGCCTTCCAGGAAGTGGCGACACTCACCGCGATGGGCCTGCCCGGAGTGTGGACCTATGGGTTCGGCGAGGGTTTCGCGCAGGTCTACCAGGACTCGGTGGCCATCAACCACAACGGCATCAGCCGCGGCTACGAGACTTTCGGAAACGCCACCGCGGAGACCGTCGATCGCGTGATCGATCCCGAGCGCAACCGGTACACCGGACGGCCGGTCACCGAGCAAGACTGGTACCGCATGGTCCCTCCACCCAAAAAGCTCAAGTGGTCGTTGCGCAACAACACCAACTACATGCAGACGGGCGTCCTTGCCGCCCTTCAGTACGCGGCGCGGAATCGCTCCGAAATGCTGCAGAACTTCTGGCGGCGCGGCCAGAACGCGATCAACAAGGGGGGAATGGAGAAACCTTTCGGGGTGGTTATTCCCGAGAAGCAGGCCGACCGAAAGCGACTGGCTCGCCTCATCAACCTGCTCCGCGAGCATGCGATCGAAGTGATGCAGGCGCGGGAGCTCTTCGTGATCAAAGAAGGGCAGTACCCAGAGGGCACCTACATCGTGCGGATGGACCAGCCCTACCGCGGCTTCGCGCTGGACCTGTTGCTGCCCCAAAAGTACCCCATCGACAAGGCGCCCTACGACGCCTACGACGATGTGGCCTGGTCCCTGCCGGTAGCGCTCGGCATAGACACGGTGCCCACCGAGGATGGAAACATTCGGCTCGTGAACGTGAAGCCGGTGAGCCAGGTCGTCGAGTACAAGGGCCAGGTGACCGGCGAGGCGCCGTTCTATCTCCTGAGGGATTCCGGCCAGGAGGCTCTTTTAGCCGCGCGCGTCCGCCTGTCGGCCTTCAAGGTGGAAGCGGCGGAGGCGTCCTTCAAGTTCGGCGAGAAAGAGTATCCGGCCGGCTCCTGGGTCATCCCGTCCGCGCCGGGCCTGCGTCCGGCGCTCGAGAAGGTGGCGGCCGAACTAGCCCTCGATTTCGAAGCCGCGGCCATCGCCCCCGAAGTGAAGCGTCACCCGGTCGACCTGCCCAGGCTCGCCGTGCTGCAGGCGTGGAACGACACTCAGTCCGCAGGCTGGGTGCGCATGATCTTCGACGAGCAGAAGATCCCGTACACGCTGATCATGGATGAGGAGGTGCGGAAGGGCGCCCTTCGCGACCGCTTCGATGTGATCCTCTACCCCGACACCGGCCGCGCGCTGAAGGACATCGCCATCGGGATCGACCCGAAGTTCGGGCCTCTCGCCTTCACGAAGAGCGCGCAATTCCCGAGCCATGGCGGACCGACGTCAACGACGGATATGACCGGTGGCTTCGGATGGGCGGGCATCCAGAATCTCGATGATTTCGTGCGGCGAGGCGGCGTGCTCGTCACCCTCGGCGGCGCTTCCACGGTTCCTCTGGACGGCGGTATCGCCCGCGACGTGCGACGGCTGAGCCTCCGCACCTTCGCGAATCCCGGCAGCGAGTTGCGCGTCCGTTTCCGCCGCCCCGACCATCCGCTTTCGTACGGCTACTCCGAAACAACCTCAGTCTTCCGCGCGGGAGAAACGCCTTACGACGTGCGGCCCGCGGACGTCGGTCGCGTGGTGCTGCAGTGGGGTACGAAGATCGCGAAGGAGGACGAAGAGCCCGAGGAGAACGCGGCCGCGGCCACGGGAAACTCCGCCGATAAGCCGAAGGACCCGCCGCTGGTGGTGAGCGGAGGCGTCAAAGGCGGCGACGAAATCGTGGGCAAACCGGCGCTTCTCGACATCGAGGTCGGAAAAGGCCGGGTGATTGCGTTCGGCTTAGACCCCATCCATCGCTATCAGACGGAATCGGACTTCCGGCTCGTATGGAACGCGATCCTCCACTGGAACGACCTGCCGCCGAACCCAGGCCCCCCGCCCGCGGCCGCCCAAAAGGCGAAGTAGTTCGGCCGACCCTCGCGGCGTCCCCGGCGCGGCTTGCTCCCTAGCTTTCGGCTTTTTCGATCTTCTTGAGGAGACGGACGATCGTCCCGCCTTCGGGCGGGAAGATGTACTCGACTTCCGTCATGAAGGCGCGCATGAAGAAGAGGCCGCGGCCGGCCGCGAGCAGGAGGTTCTCGGGCGCGGTTGCGTCGGGGACAGCGTCGGGATCAAAACCCGCACCCTGATCCTGAATCCACACTTCAATGGCGCCCGGAATGAACCCAAAATTCACAAAGACCCGCTTGGCCGGGTCCAGTTTGTTGCCGTGCTTGAGGGCGTTCACCACGCATTCGCGGACCGAAACGGACAGATCGTGAATGCCGTCCTCGTCCAGACCGGCGATGGCGGCCAGGCGATCGACGAACGCCTGTACGGCCTCGAGAATATCCATCCGGCTCTCGAAGTCGATACAAAGGGTGGTGGGGCGGGCCGACATGGCTAACGCCCGAGGATATGACACACCGGGCAGATATTGCGATCTCCAAACCCTAGAAAACCGAGGAATTCAACGGAGTGAAGGAGGAGCCTGGTTCGCGGCTAATCTTGCCGCCTCATGGAAATCCGCCCTGCCCGTTCCTTTCGTGGAACCTTCAACCTGCCGGGCGACAAGTCGATCACGCATCGCGCTTTTCTTTTCGGTGCGCTTTCGAGGGGGATCACGACCATCGAAGGCGCTTCCGGGGGCGATGACTGCACCTCGACCCGACGGTGCCTGGCCGCTTTGGGCGTCCGGTTCGAAACGTTGCCCGATGGCGTCATCATCCGCGTCCACGGCGACGGGTCGCTTCGCTCCCCTGCGGGTCCGCTCGACTGCGGCAACTCCGGCACCACGCTGCGCCTGCTGATGGGCGTGCTCGCAGGACTCCCATTCGACACGGAACTCTCGGGAGACGAATCACTGAATCGTCGGCCGATGGAGCGGGTGGCCGCACCCTTGCGACAGATGGGGGCCCGAATCGAGACTTCGTCCGGACGGCCGCCGGTGCGAGTGTTCGGGACGACTTTGCGTGGCGCATCGGTCACCCCGGAAGCGGCGAGCGCGCAAATCAAGAGCGCGGTCCTTCTGGCCGCCCTCCGCGCCGAGGGGCGAACGACGATTCACGAGCCCTTGGCAACGCGAGATCACACCGAACGCATGATCCGGCTTTTCGGAGGCCAGCTGCGCCAGCAGGACACCTCCATCGAAATCGACGGCCCTCAGGCCCTCTCCGCGGCTCATGTCCGCATCCCCGGAGACCCGTCGAGTGCGGCGCCCTTCATCGTGGCGGCACTTATCCTGCCCGACTCCGAAGTCATCATCGAGGACGTCCTGCTCAATCCTCACCGCGTCCGCTACCTCGATGTGCTGCGACAGATGGGAGGGCGGATTGGGACTGAGATCACCTCCACCTCCGGGGCCGAGCCCAGCGGACGCATCGTGGCCCGCACTTCCGAACTTCGAGGCATCATGATCGGCCCTTCGGAAATTCCGGCGATCGTGGACGAACTCCCCATCCTCGCGGTGGCGGGGGCTTTCGGACAAGGCCGGTTGGAGGTGCGTGGGGCCACCGAGCTGAGAGTGAAGGAATCAGACCGAATCAAGGCCATGGTGGAGGGGCTCGGAGCCATGGGGGCGCGGATCAGCGAACTCGATGACGGCTTCACGGTGGAAGGCGGCGCGCCTTTGCGCGGCGTCGCCGTCCGCAGCCAGGGCGATCACCGGATCGCGATGTCGTTGTCGATAGCCGCCCTCGGTGCCGTCGGAGCGACCGAGGTCGAAGGCGCCGAAGTGGTGTCCATTTCACTTCCGGGTTTTTTCCGCGAAATGGAGCGCGGGGCCGCGTGGTGAGGCTGCCATCTCGCGTGGCCCTGGTGGGATTCATGGGTTCGGGCAAGTCCACGGTGGGGCCACGGGTGGCGGCGTGCCTCGGCTATCGCTTCGTAGACGCGGACGACGAGATTTCGGCGCGGGCCGGGGCGAGTATCGCCGAGATCTTCCGCACCCGTGGCGAGGCGGGCTTTCGCGAGCTCGAGGCCCGGACCCTCACCGACCTGCTCCGGCTCCCGGATTGCGTCCTCGCCACCGGCGGCGGGGCGTTTGCCCAGCCCGACAGCGCCACCGCTCTCCTCGAGGCCGCATTCACGATCCACCTGCACTGCGATTTCAGGGAGATCGAGCGGCGGGTGGGGGGGCTCTCCCACCGGCCCCTGGTCGGGAA